>JAUXST010000493.1 GCA_030679805.1 Reyranella sp.
GGCGCCGGCGGTGCCGGTGGCGCGGGCGGTCCCTCGCGCGTGGCCATGGTCAGGGCGGGATCGACCGGCAGGCAGCCGCGCAGCAGCCAGGCGCCGCCCAAGACGAGAAGGAGCAGGGGCAGAGCGGCGGCGAGCGAGCGAGCCCAGGGGATGACCGACGTCGTCGGCCGCGCGACCGGCAGCGACGGGGCCACGGCTGGCGGTTCGATGACCGGCCGATGCTGGGGCACCTGGGCGGTGGCGATCGGCAGCAGGCCGGTGGCGGCTTCCTTTTCGTAGCCCCAGGCGACGATGACGGGCCGCTCGCCGACCAGGAAGATGAAGGAGGGCGAGGGCGCCCGGGCAGCGAGTTTCAGGGAGAGGCCGACGAGGCCCATGTCCTCGCGCGGGCCGGCGGCGGCCAGCGTGTCGCCGAGGCGTCGGATCTCGGCCAGGGTGCGTTCGACGCCGGCCAGGACCTCGTCGCGCCGGGCCGGCTCGAGGCCGCTCAGCGGCCGGACGATACCCGTCCAGCCGGCATGCCAGTCGATCGCCTTGCCGTCCTCGTGCCGTTGCGGATCGGCCAGCAGGTCGGCCGCCGCGTCGCCCAGGCGCCGGCGCACCACCCGGCGCAATTGCGGCGCCGAATTGTGCAGCGGCTCGCCGCGCACGCCGACGGGGCGCACGCCGCTTTGCGTGGTGACAACGAGGGTGGAATCGCCGGGCATCGAAGGAGGGAAAGTAGCCCGGGGATTATGGCGGCGCGATGGTTCTTGCTGGGCCGCTTACGATCATGAGGCGGGCCAGAGGCCCGCGGTCCATATGAACATGAGCGCGATTTCGAACGATGTAGCCTCAGCACAGAAGTCCGTCAGACCGCCTTGGCCCATTCACGCAGCACGAATTTCTGCACCTTGCCGGTCGAGGTCATGGGCAGGTCGCGGAACACGACGTAGCGGGGGCATTTGTAGGAGGCGAGGCTGGCGCGGCAGTGGGCCACGATCTCCTCCACCGTGGCGCTGGCGCCCGGCTTCAGCACGACGAAGGCGCAGGGTGTTTCGCCCCATTTCTCGTCGGGCTTGGCGACCACGGCCACATTGGCGACCGCCGGGTGCTGCATGATCGCGCCCTCGACCTCGATGGTCGAGATATTCTCGCCACCCGATATGATGATGTCCTTGGAGCGGTCGCGCAGCTCGATATAGCCGTCCTCGTGCAGCACGCCGAGATCGCCCGAATGGAACCAGCCGTGCTCGAAGGACTCCTTCGTGGCCTTGGGGTTCTTGAGGTAGCCCTTCATCACGAGATTGCCGCGGAACATCACCTCGCCCATGGTGGCGCCGTCGCGCGGCACTTCCTTCATCGTCTCCGGATCCATCACCGTGACGCCATCCTCGGCGGTGTAGCGCACGCCTTGGCGCGCCTTCAGCCGCGCCCGCTCGTGCGACGGCAGCGCATCCCAGGCCTTGTGCCAGGCGCAGATCGTCGCCGGCCCGTAGACCTCGGTGAGGCCATAGACATGGGTGACGCGGAAATTCTCCTTCTCCAGCGCTTCCAGCACGGCGGCAGGCGGTGGGGCGGCTGCGGTCATGAACTCGACCTTGCGCTCGAGTGTCCGCCGCTCGGCCGGCATGGCGCCGATGATGAACTGCATGATGATGGGCGCGCCGCACATATGCGTGACGTTGTGGTCGACGAGCGAGTCGAAGATCGTCTTGGCGGCGACACGGCGCAGGCAGATGCTGGTGCCGCCCACCAGCGCCAGCGTCCACGGGAAGCACCAGCCGTTGCAATGGAACATCGGCAGCGTCCAGAGATAGACCGGGTGCAGGCCGATCGGCCATTGCGTGGCATTGCCGTAGGCCGAGAGCGTGGCGCCGCGGTGGCTGAAGACGACGCCCTTGGGATTGCCGGTGGTGCCCGAGGTGTAGTTGAGCGAGATCGAGTTCCATTCGTCGGCGGGATAGGACCAGGCATAGTCCGGATCGCCCGTCGCGATGAATTCCTCGTAAGTCGTGTCGCCGATCTGGGCGCGGTCGTCGCAGGCCGGATCGTCGATGTCGACGACCAGCGGCTGGACCCTGGCGATCGCCAGCGCCTCGGTGATCACGCGATGATATTCGCGGTCGACCAGCAGCACCTTGGTCTCGCT
The DNA here is from genome assembly GCA_030679805.1 of Reyranella sp. Lineage (GTDB taxonomy): Bacteria > Pseudomonadota > Alphaproteobacteria > Reyranellales > Reyranellaceae > Reyranella. The sequence continues at coordinate 2,132 of JAUXST010000493.1, forward strand.
GTGGTCGAGGATGAAGGCCAGCATCGCGGCGTCCAGCCGCGTGTTGAGCGAGTTCAGCACCGCGCCTGTCATCGGCACGCCGAAATGCGCCTCGTACATCTCGGGAATGTTGGGGGCCATGATCGTCACCGTGTCACCGACGCCGATGCCGACCCGCTCCAGCGCCGAGGCGAGGTGGCGGCAGCGCATGTAGGTCTCTGACCAGCTCTGGCGGCGCGCGCCGTGAACCAGCGCCAAGTGATCCGGATAGACGCTGGCGGTGCGCTCGATGAACTGCATCGGCGTCAGCGCCGCATGATTGGCGGCGGTCTTGTCGAGGTCGCGTTCGTAGATGTTGTGGGCAGCGAGTGCCGCCTTGTGGGAGACCAGACGCGGCGCAGGCACACGCGCGACCGAGGGGCGGTTCTTGACCGAGCGCCGCAGGCCGGGCCGCGCGAGCGGCTTGGGAGCGGCCAGCTTCTTGGCCGCGGGTTTGGCGGCGCGGCGCACCGCTTTCTTCGCCTTGGCGACCTTGCGCTTGGCCGGCCGTTTCGCCTTGCCCGTCGCTTTGCCCTTGCTCGACTTGCCCTTGGCCATGTTCCGTCGCTCCAACGCCGCCCGGCGCACTTTCACACGAAGCCCGACCTCTACTCCAGCTTGATATCCAGTTCCTTGAGCAACGCCGCAAAATACGCCTGATCGTCACGCACCTGGCGCCCGAACTCGACGTCGGATTGATGCTGCGCGATCTGGGCCACCAACAGAAGCTTTTCCTTGATCTCGGGCAGAGCGGCAATTTTTGCCGTCTCGTCCGACAGGCGCCGCAGGATCTCGGGTGGCGTACCCTTGGGTGCGAACAGGCCGAACCAGCTGCGGGCGCGAAACCCCTTGAGGTCCAGTCCGACCTCGGCCGACGTCGGCACATCCGGCAGGTCGGCGAGCCGCGCCGGTCCGTCGACCATGACGGCGCGCACCTTGCCCGCCTTGGCGTAGGTGACGAACGAGGGATCGAACACCATCTGGATGCGCCCGTCGAAGACATCGCCGGTGGCGTCGACGATGGTCTTGTAGGGGGAGTGCTGCATCTTGATGCCGGTGGCGCGCGTCAGCACCTCGCCGGTCAGGTGCGTGATGGTGCCGAGGCCCGACGAGCCGTACCAGTATTTGCCCGGATTCTGCTTGGCCAGCGCCACGAACTCCGCCCAGTTCTTCACGCCGAGCGCATTGGTGAGGGTAATGACCAGGATGGGCGTCGAGAGGCGGGCAACCGCGACCAGGTCGTCGGGATTGTAGGGTACTTTCCGCGCAGCGGGCGTGATGGCCATGATGGCAGTCGGCGACAGCAGCAGCGTGTAGCCGTCGGGTGGGCTGGTCGCCACCATCTGCGCACCGACACCGCCCGAGGCGCCGGGCTTGTCCTCGACGATGACCTGTTGTCCGAGCAAGCCGCTCAGTTTCTCAGCATAGATGCGCGCCACCTGGTCGGCCGAGCCGCCGGGCCCGTAGGGCACGATGAGCCGGATCGGCTTGGTGGGGTAGGGGCTCTGGGCAAAGGCGGCACGGCCGGTGAATGCGAGCGCCGACGCACCCGCTGCGCCCAGAACCATACGGCGTTTCATCGCCTTCCTCCCTCTTGTCAGTTGAGCGATCCTAGCGCATCAAACGCCGGGAGGAACAATGGCGACAGGTGACAAATACCGCGCTCTTCACGCGCGTTCGCTGAGCGATCCCGAGGGGTTCTGGGCCGAGCAGGCCGCGGCGATCGACTGGACCAGGCGCTGGGACAAGGTGCTCGACGCCACCAATCCGCCCTTCTATCGCTGGTTCGGCGGCGGCGAACTCAATGCCTGCCACAATGCGCTCGACCGGCATGTGGCCGATGGACCTGGGGGCGGACGCGCCGACCAGACGGCGCTGATCTACGATTCGCCCGTCACCAACACCAAGAAGAGTTTCACCTATCGCGAGCTGCGCGATCAGGTGGCGAAAATCGCCGGCATGATCGCCGCCCAAGGTGTGGCGAAGGGCGACCGCGTCATCCTCTACATGCCGATGATCCCCGAAGCCGTGATGGCGATGCTCGCCTGCGCGCGGCTGGGCGCAGTGCACTCGGTGGTGTTCGGCGGCTTCGCGGCTAAGGAACTTTCCAGCCGCATCGACGATTGTTCACCCAAGCTGATCCTCACCGCCTCCTGCGGCATCGAGCCCAATCGCGTCGTGCAGTACAAGCCGCTGATCGACCAGGCGATCGAGCAGGCCAGGCACAAGGTGCCGCGCGTGATCGTGCTGCAGCGACCGCAGGCCGAGGCCACGATGGTGAAGGGCCGCGACCTCGACTGGAACGAGGCGCTGGCGGCTGCCACGCCGGCGCCGTGCGTGCCGGTGAAGGCGACCGATCCACTTTATATCCTCTACACGTCGGGTACGACCGGCCAGCCCAAGGGCGTGGTGCGCGACACCGGCGGCTACTGCGTGGCGCTCGCCTGGTCTATGAAGAATCTCTACGGCGTGAAACCCGGCGAGGTCTACTGGTGCGCCTCTGATGTGGGCTGGGTCGTGGGCCACAGCTATATCGTCTACGGTCCGTTGATCCACGGCGCGACCACCATCCTCTATGAAGGCAAGCCGGTGGGCACGCCCGACGCCGGCGCCTTCTGGCGCGTGATCTCCGAACACAAGGCGATGGCGCTGTTTACGGCGCCGACCGCCTTCCGCGCCATCAAGCGCGAGGATCCCGACGGCAAGCTCTTGAAGACCTACGACCTCTCGAAGTTCCGCACGCTCTTCCTCGCGGGCGAACGCGGCGATCCGCCGACCGTCGACTGGGCGCAGAAGCTTTTGGGTGTGCCGGTGGTCGATCACTGGTGGCAGACCGAGACCGGCTGGGCGATCTGCGGCAACTTCCAGGGTCTCGAGCCGATGCCGGTGAAGTTGGGCTCGTGCTCGGTGCCGGCACCGGGCTGGCATCTCGACGTGCTGGACGAGAACGGCAAGAGGATGACGAAGCCGGGCGAGGTGGGCGCGCTCGCCGGCAGACTACCGTTGCCGCCGGGCACCTTCCCGACCCTGTGGAACGCCGACGACCGCTATAAGCAGAGCTACATGAGCGAGTTCCCCGGCTACTACAAAACCGGCGACGCGGGTTTCATCGACGAAGACGGCTATGTCTCGGTGATGACCAGGGTCGACGACGTGATCAATGTCGCGGGCCATCGCCTCTCGACCGGCCAGATCGAGGAAGTGCTGGGTGCGCACAATGACGTCGCCGAATGCGCGGTGATCGGCGTGGCCGACGAACTGAAGGGGCAGGTGCCGCTGGGTTTCCTGGTGCTGAAGGCGGGTGTCGACCGGCCGCCGACGGAAATCATGAACGAAGTGGTCCAGATGGTGCGCGACCGCATCGGCCCCGTCGCCTTCTTCAAGAGCGCGCTGGTCGTGCAACGCCTGCCCAAGACGCGCTCGGGCAAGATCCTGCGCGGCACCATGCAGAAGATGGCCGACAACCAGCCCTGGACCCTGCCGGCCACGATCGAGGATCCGATCGTGCTCGAGGAAATCAAGGACGGCCTCAAGACGGCCGGGTTTGCGAGTAAGCCATAATTGTCGCTCCTCGCTCCGTCTGGATAATCCATAATCTCATCATGAGAAGCGCGTAGCGCGTCTCGAAGGATGGGCAACAGACAGGGTACGTGGGCGACCCTTCGAGGCGGCCGCTGCGCGGCCTCAGGGCGAGGTGGGCTCTGTAACTTCTGGTTGGTTGTGCAGATACCGCGGTGATTGCTAAACACCGTTGCATGTCTGCAAACAGTCCCGAAGAGCGATTTCGTCTAATGGCGGCGCGCGGTAACCCGAAGCGCGCCCTCGCCGTATTGGATCGACTGGACGCCGCTGACACGACTTCGCGCCAGAAATTGCCGAAGGGCAGGCGGCGGCTTAGCAAGATGAAGAAGAAGTAGCCAAAGGAACGTAGAATGACTCTCGATATCAACCGCCCCGATCTCACCGTGGGCGTCGTCGGCACGGGCGCCATGGGCCGCGGCATCGCGCAGGTGACGGCGCAGGGCGGCATGAAGGCCGTGATGTTCGACGCGGCCCCCGGCGGGGCGGCCAAGGCCAAGGCCGCGATCCTGGAGACGCTCAGGGGGCTGGTTGCCAAGGGGCGGCTGACGGACGCCGATCTCGCCAAGGTCGACGCCAATCTCGGGATCGCCGAGAGCATGGCCGATCTGAAGCCCTGCCATGTCGTGGTCGAGGCGGTATTCGAGAACCTGGAAGTGAAGCAGAAGCTGTTCGGCGAGCTGGAAGCCGTGCTGGCGCCCGACGCGATCCTGGCCTCCAACACTTCGTCGATCCGCATCGCCTCGATCGCGCGCGCGCTCAAGAATCGCGACCGCGTCTGCGGCATGCACTACTTCAATCCCGTGCCGCTGATGAAACTGGTCGAGGTCATCCGCGCCGCCGACACGTCGCAGGCCACGGTCGATGCGATGGTGGCGCTGGGCAAGCGCCAGACGCGCGTGCCGGTGGTGGTGGGTGACACGCCGGGCTTCCTCGTGAATCTGGGCGGAACGGCGATCGGCACCGAGGGCCTGCGCATCTATCAGGAGGGCAGGGCGACGCCGTCCCAGATCGACGCCGTGATGCGCGATAGCTGCGGCTTTCGCATGGGGCCGTTCGAACTGATGGACCTCACCGGCATCGACGTGAATTTTCCGGCGCGCAAGATCATCTACGAGGGCTTCTTCCACGACCGGCGCATGACGCCCAGCCCCTATCACGAGAGCCTGTATGCGGCGGGCCGGCTCGGGCGCAAGACGGGCGGCGGCTGGTACAGCTACGATGCCAAGGGCGCCAAGGTCGATCCCGGCCCCGACCATCCGACCTCCGTTGTGCCGGCGTCGAGCGTCGTCATCATGGACACGCACAACAAGAAGCTCGTGGGCCTGATCGCCTCCGACGGCGCCAAGATGCTGGGCGCCGACGACGGCAAGAGCCCGATCCTGGTGGCGCCGATCGGCAAGGATTGTACGACGACGGCGATCGAGCTCGGCCTCGATCCCAAGCGCACCATTGCCGTCGACCTCACCGGCGACACGGCCAAGAGGATCACCGTCATGACCGCGCCGGGCGCCGATGTGGCGGTGCGCGATCAGGCGGTGGCGCTGCTCGCCAAATCGGGCGCCAAGGTGACGGTGATCAAGGACTCGCCCGGCTTCATCGCTCAGCGCATGTGCGCCATGATCGCCAACCTGGGCTGCGAGATGGCCATGATCGGCATTGCTTCGGCGGCCGATGTCGATACCGCGATGACGCTCGGCCTCAACTATCCGCGCGGACCGCTGGCGCTGGCCGACTGGATGGGCGTCAAGGAGTGCCACGAGATCCTGGTCCAGATCCAGGCCATTACCGGCGACGACCGCTACCGTCCGAGCCAATGGCTCAGGCGGCGGGCGATGCTCGGCTTGAGCGCGACGACGGTGGAGTGAGCGCGGTCGAGCAAGGAGAGGGCGATGGGCAAGCGGAAAATCTGGGCTGCCGTCTGGCCGATCGTCTTCCTGTGCGTTGCCGCGGCGCCGTCCCGGGCGCAGTTCGTCGGCGAGAATCTGCTGGTGACCGTGCCCGCCGGCTTCAAGCTCGGGTACGAGGGGTCGCGGCCGGACCTGAACCTGCAGGAATGGATTCCGGAGAACGAGACGGTCGAGAACTGGTCCGAGATGGTGACCATGCAGGTCTTCCTGCAAAGGACCGATATCGATCCCGCGAGGATGCTTCAGGGCATCGGCAAGCAGTGGCGGGAAGCCTGTAGCGGAAGCACCTCCACGCCGATCACCAACGGACAGGTGAATGGCTATCCCGTCTCGATGGTGCTGATGCGCTGTCCGCGCTTGCCGGCGACGGGCAAGCCCGAGACGACGATGTTCCGTGCGATCAAGGGCAACGACAGCTTCTATATGGTCCAGAGCGCCGTGAGGTCGGTTCCTGACGAGGCGCAGATTGCGCGGATGAAGCAGTATCTCGACAAGGTCAGCGTCTGCGATTCGAGGCTGCCCGCACGTCCCTGTCCCAATCTCGGGGGGCCGAAGTAACGTCGCGTTCGCGGCTTCAGTCGGTCGCAAACCGGCGCGGCCGGATGCCGGCGTGGAACCAGGTGATCAGCGAATAGATGTCGTAGATCGGCACCTCGAAGGCCTCGCGCAACGCGTGGGCATAGGGCGGCATGTTGGTGCATTCCAGAACGATGGCGCCGACCTCGGGATGGGATTTCATCAGGGCGCGGCCGGCGTCCAGGATGTCCTGCTGGGCCAGCGCGACATCCATGTCGGTCTTCTCGCCCAGGATCAGGGTGCGAAAGAACTCGCGTCCGCCTTCGGTGCCGACGAAGGGTGTGTCCGCCGGTACGCCGGCGGCCTCGAGGTGGCGCGGTGTCAGGGTCGAACCGCTTACCGTGATCATGCCGACCTTCTTGCCGGGCGGCAGCGTGGCTTGGATCCACGGCACCTGGATCATGGAACTGGTTGCCACCGGCACGCCGACGTGCGCGGCGAGTTCGCGTTGGAAGAGCGAGAGGAAGCCGCAGTTGGTGGTGATGGCCTCGGCGCCATGGGCCACGAGTTCGGCGGCGGCATCGAGGAAGGCCGGCAGCTGCCCGGCCGCGCCTTTCAGCACGACGGCCTCGGGCGTGGCACCCTTGACCACCTTGTAGAGGACCGGGAACGGCCATGTCGTGGCGTTGCCCATGTCGCCGGGGATGCGGGGAAATCGCGCCTCCAGCATCAGGATGCCGAGCGGGGCGCCGTAGAGCGCCTTTCCGCCTTTGGCGATGGACATCAGTCGCTCCCTCAGGCCTTGCGCTCGCCGATCGTGCTGTGAAAACGCGACAGGAAGGACGCGGTGCGGGGGTTCTTCGGCTGCAGCAGGACATCCGCCGCCGCGCCCTGCTCGACCACCTGTCCCGCATCCATCACGACGACATGGTCGGCGACGTCGCGCGCGAACGCCATCTCGTGGGTGACCACGATCATCGTCGTGCCCTCGAGGGCGAGTTCCTTCATGACGTCCAGCACCTCGCCCACCAGTTCGGGATCGAGCGCCGACGTCACCTCGTCGAACAGCATCAGCTCGGGCTCCATCGCCATGGCGCGGGCGATGGCGACACGCTGCTGCTGGCCGCCCGACAGCTCGCGCGGAAAGCGCGCCGTGAAGTTGGCGAGGCCGACCTTGGCCAGCAGGTCACGGGCGATGGTTTCGGCCTCCGATTCGCGCATCTTCTTCACGATCACCGGGCCCGACATGACGTTGCCGAGCGCGGTCATGTGGGGAAAGAGGTCGAACTGCTGGAACACCATGCCGATGCGGGCACGGAAGCGCGCGAGATCGCGGCCCCTGGGCATCGTATGGCCGGCTCCGAAGTCGATGGTGCGGTCGCCGACCCGCAGCGTGCCGGCCGACGGCGTTTCGAGCAGGTTGATGCAGCGCAGGAAGGTCGACTTGCCGCAACCCGAGGGCCCGATCACCACCACGACCTGGCCGCGATGGACGTCGAGCGACACGCCGCGCACGGCCTCGACCGTGCCGTAGCTCTTGCGCAATCCCTCGACGCGCACCATCACGTCGCCGCCGGGCGTTCCGTTATTGGTCAACCTTGGCCTCCATGCGGCTCGCCCAGAGGGTGAGCGGGTAGAGGATGGCGAAGTACATCGCGGCGACGCTGGTATAGACCTCGAGCGGCCGGAAGGTGTCGGAGACGACGATCGAGCCGGTGTACATCAGGTCGGGCACGGCCACGACGTAGAGCAGGGACGTGTTCTTGAGCTGGATGATCGACTGGTTGACGAACGGCGGTACCATGCGCTTGATCGCCTGCGGCAGGATGATGTGGCGCATCATCTCGCCGTTGGTCATGCCGAGCGCGCGCGCGGCCTGCCACTGGCCCTTGTCGATCGAGATGATGCCGCCGCGGAAGATCTCGGTCGAGAACGAGCCCATGTAGAGGGTGAGGCCGAGCCCCGCCGCCAGCCAGGCCGGCAGTTCGACCGCGAGCACGATCGGCAGCGCATAGTAGAACCACACGATCTGCACCAAGAGCGGCGTGCAGCGGAACAGCTCGACATAGAAGTGGATCGGCAGCGTCAGCCACTTGCGCTTGTAGAGCAGCAGCATGCCGCAGATCACGCCGATGATCAGGCCGCCCAGCACCGTGCCGACCGAGTAGGCGAGCGTGATGCCGAGCCCCTTCGCCCAGAAATTGGCGTAGGAGAAGATGAGGCCGAAGTCCCACTTGTAGGCCATCAGAACCGATCGGGTCGGAACGGCGCGAGGTCGACCGTCGTGGGTTTGCCGGTGGCGAGTTCGGCGATCAGCTTGCCGGTGATGCCGGCCATGGTGAGGCCGAGGTGATCGTGGCCGAAGGCGAAGAACACGTTCTTGTGGCGCGGCGAACGGCCGATCACCGGCTTGGAATCGGGATGCGACGGGCGCGGGCCCATCCACTTCGAGGCCGGCTCGCCCTTGAGGCTCGGCAGCAACTGCCTGGCCTGCCGCATCACCATGTCGGCATTACGCATGTCGGGGGCCGCGTCGGGAGCGGCGAATTCCGCCACGCCGCTGGCGCGAATACCGTCGTGCATGTCGGCAAGGGAGATGCTGCGGTCGACCGACGTGATGGCGCGCCGCAATCCGAAACCCGGATTGGCGAACATGACATGATAGCCGCGCTCGGCTTCGAGCGGCACCGAGGTGCCGAGCTGGGCTGCCAGCGGCCGTGACCAGACGCCGGCCGCGATCACCACGATCTCGACGTCGAGCCGGCCGCTGTCAGTCACGATATGGGTTGGTCCCTCACCGCCGATCTCGAAGCCCTTGACCTCGGCGTTCACGATCTCGCCGCCACGACGCACGAAATCCTCGGCAAGCGCGCCGCACAGCCGGAAGGGATCGATGGTGCGATGGACGTCGGGCAGCGACACCGCCTTGACCACGCTTTTCGCCAGCGCGGGCTCGATCTGGCGCGCCTCGTTGCCATCGAGGATGTCCATGTGAACACCGTGGCGTCGGCGCAGCTCCAGCGCGTAAGTGGCACCTTCGAAGGCGGCCTCGCTCTCGAAGGTCATCAGGAGGCCGTCGTCCTTTACCCACTGCTCGGCCCCGGCGTCCTCGATCAGCGGCGCATAGCCGTCATGGACATGCACCAGGAGCGAGTTGCGCGCCGCGGCGATCTCCTCGACGCGGGAGCGGCGCGAGTTGGCGATGGAACTCAGGAACCACGGCAGCGCCTTGGGCACGTGACTCCAGCGCAGCTTCAGCGGCGACTCGCTGTCGAGCAGCATCTTGGGCACCTTCTTCAGGATGCCCGGCATGGAAAACGGCACGCACGAGGCGGTGCCGAAGCTGCCCGCGTTGCCGAAGGAGGCGCCACGGCCCGGCTCGCCTTTCTCGACGAGCCGGACTTTGAAGCCTTCGCGTTGCAGATGAAGCGCGCAACAGACGCCGACCAGGCCGGCGCCTATCACGGTGACGGATTTGGACATCAGTTCGGCGAGAACGAGACGGTTGAGGGAATCTCCTGGATGCCCATGGTCTTGAGCGAGGCCCTCATGCGCGTCTCGTTATGGCCGAGCAGGATGTTCCACTCCGCCCAACGGTTGAGGAACTTCGACCAGCGCTGGTCTTCCTCCAGGCGCAGGCCGATATAGCCGGGCAGAGCCACGCGCGGCGTCGGATTGACGAAGTCACCGAGACCGGGGTTCTTGGTCTTCATGACCATGCTGGCCAGCACCGTCGTGGTGAAGGCGTCGGCGCGGCCCGAGGAGACCGCGAGCGCCACCTGGGCGATGTCCTGCATTTCGATCTTGGTGGCTTTGGGCGCCATCTTGGTGAGCAGCAGCGAGTCCGACGTACCGGTCATGACGGCAACCTTGACCTCGGGCTTGTTGTAGTCGGCCCAGACCTTGCCCTTGAATTTCGGGTTGTTCACCGTCACCCACTCGATCCAGTAGATCGGCCCGGCGAAATCGATGGCCGTGGCGCGGAGCGGCGTCGCCTGCAGGCCGAAGTTCATGTCGACCTTGCCGGCCTGCAGCGACAGCACCGCCTCGGCAAAGCCGCCGACCTCGACCGGCTCGTATGTGACCTTGAGTTCCTTGGCGATGTCCTTGCCCATCTCGACCATGGCGCCGACCCATTCGCCGCTCGCCTTGTCGCGCAGGAAGTAGGGCGGATATTCGAACACGCCCATGCGGACCTTGCCGTTCTTCTTGATCAGGTCCCAGGTCGAGTCGGTCTTCGGTTGCGCGCGTGCCGGAACGGCGGCACCGATACCCACGAGAGCGGCGGCAGTGATGCCGGCCGCGGCAATGTCACGACGACGAATAGTCATGTTGGCCCCCTTCGTTTTCCCCGCCGAAGCGTAACACCCGAAACCCGACGCTGACAAAGACGCAAGATGTGCGCCAGACGGCTATTTCAGCGTCTCGACGGCGTAGTGTCTGACGCGTTCCTCGTCGACCTTGACCCCGAGGCCCGGCGTCCGGGGCACGATGACCCGGCCGTTTTCGATCGGGAACGGTTCGGCCAGCAGGTCGCGCTCGAGGAAATACTTGGCCTGGTAGAACTCGCAGCCCAGCGAGATGTTGGGCGTGGCCGCGATCACATGGGTGCCGGCAAGATGGGCAATGCCGGTCTCGAACATGTCGCCGCCGTAGCAGGCGATGCCGGCCGCCTCGCAGATCGCCGAGATCTTGCGCGCCGCCAGCATGCCGCCGTGCTTCATGATCTTTATGCTGACGAGGTCGGCCATGCGGCCGGCCGCGACCTGCAGCGCGTCAGTCGTCGTGAACACGCTCTCGTCGGCCAGCACCGGCGTGTCGAGCGCGCGGGTGATCTCGGCCAGCGCAGCGCGCTGATGGCCGGGCACCGGCTGCTCGATGAAGGTCGGCTTGAACGCCTCGACGTCGCGCAGCTGCCGGATGGCGTCGTGCGTGACCATGCCCTGATTGTAATCGATGCGCAGCTCGGCGTCGGCCGGCAGCTCCTTGCGGAAGCGTTCCATGCGCTTGAGGTCTGCGGCATGGCCGGCAAAGCCCGTCTTCATCTTGAACAGGCGCAGGCCCTCGCCGTAGAGGCGCTGCACCATCTCCATGTCGCGGTCGACGTCGGGATCGGCGACGGAGAAGGAGAGGGGGATGTCGTCACGGCAGCGTCCGCCCAAAAGCTCGGCCACCGGCAGGCCAGAAGCCTGGCCGACGATGTCGAACAGCGCCATTTCCATCGCTGCCTTCGCCTCAGGATGGCCGACCACGGCATGATCGGCGGCCACCATGAGGGCTTCGATGGGAAACGGATCGGCGCCGATCAGCAGCGGGCGCAGATAGACGTGAAGGGCGGCGACATTGGCTTCGATCGTGCCGGTGAAGACCGCCCAGGGCGCGGCATCGCCCCAGCCGGTGATGCCGGCGTCGGTCTCGAGCTTAAGGATGGCGTTCTTGACCGAGCCTGCGACGTCGCCCGAGCCGTGGCGACGCACGAGCCGCACCGGGATGTCCGTGACGTAGATCGTCGCAGCGGTAACTCTGAGCCTCTTCATCACCAACGCCTCCCCAACCCCTGTTCTCTCGAGCATACTACCCGACTATGGCATGGTGCATGCAACGGTCCGCCTGACCGAACTTGATGGAGGAACCATGAGACAGATCGCCTGCTGCGCGTCCCTGGCGTTCGCTTTTTCTCTCATCGGTTGCCTGACCGTGGGCAGCGCCTTCGCCCAGGGCAACCTGCGCATCGGGCTGGGCGACGACCCCGACGTGCTCGATCCGACGCTGTCGCGCACCTACACCGCCCGCATCGTCTTCGCCTCGATCTGCGACAAGCTGTTCGACATCGACGAGAAGCTCGCCATCGTCCCGCAGCTTGCGCTTAGCTACGCGACCTCGACCGACGGCAAGACCGTCACCATCAAGCTGCGTTCCGGCGTAAAATTCCACGACGGCGAGGCCTTCGACGCTGAGGCGGCAAAATACAGCCTCGATCGCCACCTCAACATGAAAGGCTCGTTCCGCAAGCCCGAACTCGCTTCGGTCGAGAAGGTCGAGGTGGCCGATCCGCTAACCATCAAGCTGCAGCTCGCCGCACCGTTCTCGCCGCTGCAGGCCCAGCTCACCGACCGCGCTGGCATGATGGTCTCGCCCAAGGCCGCCGAGGCCAGCGGCGACAAGTTCGGCCTGAAGCCGGTGTGCGCCGGCCCCTACAAATTCGTCGAACGCATCCAGCAGGACCGCATCGTGGTCGAGAAGTTCGCCGACTACTGGAACAAGGACCAGATCTTCATCGACAAGATCACCTATCTGCCGATCGTCGACGCCACGGTGCGCCTGGCCAACCTGCGATCGGGCGGTCTCGACCTGATGGAGCGCGTGCTGGCGACCGACATCAAGACGGTGCGCGACAATCCCAAGCTCAAGCTCAGCAAGGCGGTGTCGGTGGGATTCTTCGCCCTGCTGGTCAATGTCGCCAACGGGCCCAAGGCCGACAATCCGCTGGGCAAGGACGTCCGCGTGCGCCGCGCCTTCGACCTCGCGATCGACCGCGAGGCGCTCAATCAGGTCGTCTACAACGGCGAATTCGTGCCGGGCAACCAGTGGGTCAGCCCACAGAATCCATACTATCAGCAAAAATTTCCGGTTCCCAAGCGCGACCTCACCAAGGCCAAGGCGCTGCTGAAGGAGGCCGGAGTCACGGGACGCATTCCGATCGATTTCATGGTGGGCAACACGCCCGAAGTGCGCGCCGTCGCCGAAGTCCTGCAGTCCATGGTGGCCGAGGCCGGCTTCGATCTGAAGATTCGTGTCACCGAAGTGGCGACCGCGCTCAAGACAGCCGAGAGCGGCGACTTCCAGCTCTACCAGAACACCTGGAGCGGCCGCATCGATCCCGACGGCAATGCGGTCATCTACCAGACCTGCGGCGCGCCGCAGAATATGGGGCATTATTGCGACAAGGAGATCGATGCCTGGCATCGCGAGGCGCGAGCCGCGTCCGATCCGGCCGCGCGCAAGGCGATCTATGAGAAGATCACCGCCAAGTTCCTGGCCGAGGGATGGATGATCTACCTCTACCACCCGCAATATCTGATCGCCCACACCGACAAGCTCGAGGGCTTCCGGCCGATCTCCGACGGCATACTGCGCGTCGTCGGCCTCAAGCTAAAGTAGTGTATCTGAAATAGAATGCAACTATATTAGACATGACTATTGCTCGAATTTGGAGCTTCAGATAGCTAAGCGATCGGCCACTTCGCGTGGGCCTCCAACTTCGCCGGCAGGCGATGTATGGAATGAGTGTGACGGCGGCGGAATAGGGAGCCAATGGACGCTGTGCCTAAAGTTTCCGGCACCTTCGATACGTTCGATGGCAGGACGCTATCCCACAGGGCGATACGGCGAGCTGTCTATGGCATGTGGCGGTTTGCTTGGTTTGGATTGATCGCCGCGTATGTTGTGCTCTTAGGCCTCTTCATATGGCTGATCGAGAAAGTCGGCCTGAAGTTCACGGGTGATGGATGGATGCTCACCGTCGCCTGCATACTCGTCCCGGCATTGTGTGTTGATGGTCTTCGACGTCTCATAAACCGGATTGCCGACAATCGATGGTATGCGCGCGGTGTTCCGCGCCAGGTGGAAGTTACCTATGCCATTGAGAGTGAAGGTCTTCTCGTCTCCTCACTGGCAAGCCGGTCGATCGTCTTCTGGACTTCGATCAACGAGGTCGTCTTGGACAGAAATCGGTGGCTTCTTATTGGACCGGGCGTTGGTTATTTTCTGGCCTGTCATTTATTTTCTGATGCATCCGAAGAACAGGCGTTTATTTCTAAGATCCTCGGTCAGCTGGGTCCCGCCGCCCAAGCTCGAAGCAAGAGCGCGTACAAGGCCCTAGCGTCACTGACCGTGAGCTGACGCGATTCGCGAACGCAAATTCTTGGTCGAGCCAATGGCTGTATCGTCGTCGCGCGTTACCAACTCACCGCCGAGGTGATTGATCTCCGCCGCGTAACATCAGGATATTTTTTGACGCGTCGCGGAAATCTACTCGTTCGTCCAATAGGCGTTCGCGTCCCACGTCCTGCATCTCACTTCTCAACTGGAGATGCGGACAAATGATCAGACACACACTCTCGGCGCTCGCGGGCGCGATCGTGGCTGTTGCCTGGGCCGGACCGGTCCTGGCGCAAGGCGGGCAGGCGGGCGAGGACAACATGGCGCGCTGCCAGCAGCTCTTCAGCCTCTGGGCGAAGCACAACGGAACATCGTCTTACGGCAAGGTGCTGGACGCCGACATGGCGCTGGAACAGTGCCGCAAGGGCCAGTACGCGGCCGGTGTCGCACAGATGAAGAGCGTGCTTCAGCGGCAGCAGATTCCCGTGCCGGCGGCACCGTCGGTGGCCGCCCAGTAGGAACGCCGGGCGTCGCGTTTCGACAGGGAGAGCGCGGGGCGACAGTTCCGCGCTCTCTTTGGCACAGGAGGTTGACGTTTACGTAAAGGTAAACTACCTACCCGGTGCTGGCGGACCAACCGTCGGCGGCCCACAGTCCCCATAAGAAGACTGACCATCGATCGTTGGAGGACGACGCTAGTGACCGCTTTGGCCGCGCATACCATGCCCGAACACGAGATGTTCCGCGACACCTGCCGGCGGTTCTTCGAGAAGGAAGTCGTGCCCTTCCACATGAAGTGGGAGGAAGAAGGGATCGTGCCGCGCGCACTGTGGCGCAAGGCGGGCGAGCAGGGGCTTTTGGGCATGACCATGCCCGAGGCCTACGGCGGCGCCGGTGGCGATTTCCTCTACA
>JAUXST010000501.1 GCA_030679805.1 Reyranella sp.
CGCGCCGGCGGGCCGGGTCGGCAATCAGCGCATTCGCCTGGGCGCGGAAGGTCCTGGCCAGGGTCGCCAGCGCGCCGAGCCGCTCCGGCAGGGCGGCCTCGATGCGGCCCCGCAGGATGCTCGCCAGGGTCGGCGAGGCACCACCCGTCGAGATTGCGACGACGACGCCGTCGCGATCGACGATGGCAGGCAGGATGAAATCGCAGAGCGCCGGCCGGTCGGCGACATTGACCGGCACGCCGGCCGCCTTCGCGATGCGCTGCGCCGCGGTGTCGGCCTTGAGCGTGCCCGTGGCGATGAACGCCGCGGCGGCACCGCGGAAATCGCCGGCCTCGACAGCATCGGCCGACAGTCTCAGCACCTGCGCGCCAGCCGAGCGCGCTGTTTCCGCGCGGCGGTCCGCGGCGAGGCCTTCGCCCACGACGACAACTTTGCGGCCGGTCAGGTCGAAGAACAGCGGCAGGTGCTTCACGACACGGCGGCCCGGAGAAGGACGTTGAACGCCAGCATGGCGGCGGCCTGTGAGATCGACAGGATCCACAGGACGGCCTCGGGTTTGCGAAGGAACTTGGACATGCGGACACCGATGTTCGGTAGACTCTTGATCTGGCGTTGTTTCGCACGTCCGCCATGACTTGAATTACCGAAGGTTCCGGGGCCGGCAGCAAATCCTTCTGCCCAGCCGGCGGCAGGAGAAATTTTCCCTCCTCTCGCGTTTTCATCCCCCCTTGAAGGCCCGGCCGGGCTCCCTAAATCCCTGCTGTCGCCCGTGCCCATCCCGGGGCGGGCGGCATCACACATCGCTCCTGAGAGGATGAAACATGCGTACTTTCGACTATTCCCCATTCTATCGCGGCACTGTCGGCTTCGACCGGGTGTTCGACCTGCTGAACTCGGCCGCCGGCCAATCCAGCGTCAAGTCCAGCGCCAACGGCTATCCGCCGTACAACATCGAAAAGTCTGGCGACAATGCCTACCGCATCGTGATGGCGGTGGCGGGCTTCGCCGAGGCCGAGCTCAACGTGACCCAGAAGGAGAACGAGCTCCTGGTTACCGGCCAGACCGCGGCCAACGGCCAGGACGACAAGCAGTATCTCTATCGCGGCATCGCCGGGCGCAATTTCGAGCGCCGCTTCCAGCTCGCGGACCATGTGAAGGTCACCGGGGCGAAGCTTGCCAACGGCCTG
>JAUXST010000514.1 GCA_030679805.1 Reyranella sp.
GCGCGTGGCCGTGGCGCGCGCCGGCGTCACCATGCAGGCCGCGACCCTGAAGCTGATCGCGACCAGGAAGGCCAAGAAGGGCGACGTGCTGGCCGTGGCCCAGCTCGCCGGCATCATGGCCGCCAAGCGCACTTCAGACCTGATCCCGCTCTGCCATCCGCTTTCGCTCTCGTCGGTCGACGTAAAACTCACGCTCGACACCAAACGCCGCACCGTCGACATCGAGGCGACCTGCAAGCTGAAAGGCCGCACCGGCGTCGAGATGGAAGCGCTGACGGCCGCGTCCGTCGCCGCCCTCACCGTCTACGACATGTGCAAATCGGTCGATCGCGGCATGGTGATTCCGGGCGTGAAGCTCGTCCATAAATCCGGCGGCAAGTCGGGGACGTGGAATGCCCAGTAATACCGCTTCCCTCGCCGTCATCGCTCCTCTCCGCCACGGAGTGGAGGAGAGGAAGGGGCCCATCGCTCAGCGATGGGAAGGTGAGGTGGTGTCCGAAACAAACGAGGTGCGCGGGATGAAATTCCAAGAGCCCACCTCACCTCCCCCGCGCTTCGCGCGGGTCCCCTTCCTCTCCCCCCGCTTCGCGGGCGGAGAGGACGTTCGAGGCAGCAGACCGTGAAACCATTGCTGACCGTCCGTGATGCCCATGCCCGCGTGATCGCGGCCTTCGAAGCGCTGCCGGCCGAGACGATCTCCGTCGCCGACGCGACCGGCCGCGTGCTGGCCACTGCCCCTGCCGCGCGCCTGACGCAGCCGCCGTCGGATCTCTCGGCGATGGACGGCTACGCCATGCGCGCCGAGGATGTTCCAGCCGCGCCCACCACCCTCACCCTGGTCGGCCAGGCGCCCGCCGGCGGCTCCTACGACCATGCGCTGAAGCCGGGCGAGACCGTGCGCATCTTCACCGGCGGTCCGCTGCCGATGGGCGCCGACTCGATCGTCATCCAGGAAGACACCAAGGCAGACGGCCCGAAGATCACCATCCTCGAAGCGCCGCGCCCCGGCCGGCACATCCGCAAGGCCGGCCTCGACTTCGCCGCGGGCGACCAGCCGCTGGCCGTGGGCCGCACGCTCACCACGCGCGACGTGGCGTTGGCCGCGGCGATGAACCTGCCGTGGCTCTCCGTGCACCGGAAGCCGCGCGTCGCGATCCTCTCGACCGGCGACGAACTCGTGCTGCCGGGTGAGCCGGTGGGCCGCAACCAGATCGTCTCCTCCTCAGGCATCGCCGTCGCCGCCCTCGTGCGTGGCTGGGGCGGCGAGCCGACACTGTTCGACATCGCCCGTGACGACGCCCAGCTGATCCAAAGCCGCATTGCCGCCGGCGCCCAGCACGATCTCCTGATCACCCTGGGTGGCGCCTCGGTCGGCGACCACGATCTGGTGCAGGACGCGCTCAAGGCCCAGGGCTTCGCCATGGATTTCTGGCGAATCGCCATGCGTCCGGGCAAGCCATTGATGTTCGCCGCCAGGGACCGCGCCCGCGTGCTCGGCCTGCCGGGCAATCCGGTGTCGACCATGGTGTGCGCGCTCCTGTTCCTGTAGCCCGCGATGGACCGCTTGCTGGGACAGGCCGGCGATCTCGTCGGCACGGTGCCGGCGCGGCTAGCGGTCGACGTCAAAATGAACGACACGCGCGAGGACTACGTCCGCTCGACGCTCCAGCGAGGCGCCGACGGCACGCTCACCGTGACGCCGCATCCGGTGCAGGACAGTTCCATGCTCTCGGTGCTGGCCGCATCGGACGCCTTCCTCGTGCGGCCGGCTCACGATCCCGCCCGCAAGGCAGGCGACATCGTGCAGGTCATCGACCTTTGGCATCTTCGCGGCGGCTACTAAGCGTGCAGATGTCGCCAGCGTTCCTCCGCACGGTGGGGTCGGAGCGCACGATGCAGTCGTGGATCGTCATGCTGCATGGAGCGACACAGCACTGTGGTCTGTTCATCGCGCAGGAGTCGCATTTCCGCGGCAACCACCGCCTTCTCCTCCTCGATCTGCCGGGCCATGGGAAGTCGTCGCATCTACCTGGCCCCTACGGGCTTGCAGAATATGCGCAGAGCGTTGCGTTGGCGCTCGACGAGGCCGGCGTCGACAACGCCCACTTCTGGGGGACACATACCGGCGCCGCCGTCGGGTTGCTTCTGGCGGCCGAAAACCCGCACCGGTTTCGCTCGCTCGTCCTGGAAGGCGCCGTTTTGCCGGGGCTCGACATGCCTTATGTCACACTGGCCGTTCGCCGGGCCGTCGAAACGGCGCAACGTCGTGGTCTTGCCGACGCGCGACGCGAATGGTTCGACACAGCCGCGTTCTTCGACGTCATTCGCCGCGATCCATTCGCATGCCGCTCGGCTGAGCACGCGGCGATAATCGACGAGTTCGGCGGCGGACCGTGGATCGCTGCGGGCTCGCCCAGCCCCTTCCCCGACCTGACCGGCCGCTTGTCGGCTCTGACGACGCCGACACTCCTGATCAATGGGGAGCACGATGTGAACGACTTCCGCTCGGCGGCCGGGGTCCTTGCAGCAAAGCTGCCGCGCGTGCGGCGCGAGACCGTGTCGCAAGCCGGCGGTTTCCCCTTGTGGGAGCGACCGCACGTGGTGAACCCGCTCGTCGAGAGCTGGCTGAACGAGATCGACGATCTAGCCGGCCGCCCAGGAGAACTGCTGCCGCGCCGCCCAAGTGATTGATCTCGCGGCCCTTCCCGGCGGCTACTGATCGCGAGAGCCTCCGGCAGAACTTCGCGCGCTCGGCTGCTTTGGCACGTAAGCGCCGTGCCGCATCACCCGGCCGATGAGGACGGCCGCCGCATCGATTTCCCGATCGTTCCAGGCGGCAAATCCGAGGAACAGACCTCGCTCTGTTCTCCCTCCGATCATGTGGCGAGAGAGCGGCCGCGCGACGACGCCGGCCCTGGCCAGACGATTTGCCAGGGCGACATCGTCCCATCGCGGATCGAGGTGCGCGAGAAGCTGCATGCCACCTGCCGGCGGAACGATCTTGAGCGCATCGCCTGCAGCGGCATGGAGCGCCTGCACCAGCCGGTCGCGCCTTGCCCGATAGACGCGGGTCATCCGGCGAATGTGGGCAGAGAAGTGGCCGTCGGCGACGAAGCCGGCCAAGGCATTCTGCAGGAGAGCCGGCACGATCTGTCCGCTGTGACGCTGGGCCTTCTCGAAGACTTCCACCAGGCCGACAGGGACGATGACATAGCCGGTGCGGACGTCGGCAAAGGTCGATTTCGAGAAGGTTCCGACATAGAAAACGCGACCGCTGTCATCGAGCCCTTGCAGGGCGGCGACCGGCCGGCCGTCGTAGTGAAACTCACTGTCGTAGTCGTCCTCGACGATTGCCGCACCGACTGTACCAGCGAACGCGAGCAGTTCGCGGCGTCGATTGATCGGCATCAGCCGGCCGGTTGGATACTGATGCGATGGGGTGACGAAGATCAGTCGAGGCCGGTCACGCCGACCCTTGAACGAGAGACCGCTGCGATCGAGTTCGACACCGCGAACGACAGCGCCAGCCGCCTCAAGGGCGGCGCGCGCGCCGCCATAGCCGGGACTCTCGACCCAGGCGACGTCGCCCACATCGAGCAGGACCCGGGCAATCAGTTCGATCGCCGCCTGGGCCGTTGGTGTGACGATGATCTGCCGCCGTTGGGCCCTGACGCCGCGATGCTCGAGCAGATGCTGGAGAAGTGCGGCCTGCAGCGCGGGGCGGTTCAAGGCCATGGTGCCGGACGCCAGCGCATTGCGGGCAGCCCGTCGAAGATAGCGCGCCCACAAATCGTGCGGGAACGCGCGCGCGTCGGCCAGCCCCGGAAGAAAAGGGCGCGGGTCGCCTTCATTCACGAAGGGCCAATCGGCCTTGAGCAGCCGCGCACCCCAGTGCGACACGCGCAGGGGCATGGGTGATCGGCGGATCGGCGTGCGGCCCGACACCAGTTGGGCATTGGCCGCTGCGGCCACAGTCGGACGCCGTCCCTGGGCGACGTCGAGATAACCTTCCATCGCCAGTTGGTCGACGACGAACGAGACGGTGTTGCGCGATATCCCGAGCTGGCGGGCGAGATCGCGACTGGACGGCAGGCGATACCCCGGCGGCAGGGCGCCGGCCAGGATGGTCGCTCGCAGCTGGCCGTAGAGCTGGCGAGTCAACGGCTCGCCGCTGCCAGGACGCAGCTTGAAATCGATCTGGCCGGACAGAAGCACATCCATACTGGCTCTATTGGATTTCGATAACTGGAACTTTTTTTCAGGCCAGTAGATCGTAGGGTCCGCGGCATGTCGAGGAGAGAGCAGGTTCTTTCCCACCGCGCGGCGCTGTTGCTGTTCACATTCGTCGTCGCAATGTGGGGCTCGCAATGGATCGTGACGAAAACGCTCGTCGAAAGCGTTTCGCCGCTCTGGACGACGGCCATCCGCTCCGCCATCGCCACGGTGGCGTTGCTCGTCCTCCTGCTGGCGCGCGGGCAACTCGTTCGGCCACGGCGCGGCGACCTGCCGGTCATTCTCGCCGTCGCAATCCTGCACATGGGCTCGTTCTCAACGTTGGTCGCCTTCGGCCTGCAATTCGTCCCGGTCGGGCGATCGATCGTATTGGGCTATACGACCGCACTCTGGGTCGCTCCGACAGCCTGGCTACTCCTGGGCGAACCCATGACCAGGCGACGGGTGACGGGAATCGGATTGGGCCTCGCCGGCCTCGCCACGATGCTCAATCCGATGGCCTTCGACTGGAACGACCGGAGCGCCTTGATTGGCAACGGTATGCTCTTGCTGGCCGCGCTCTGCTGGGCGGCCAACATCCTCTACGTTCGGGCGCACAAATGGATCTCGACGCCGTTCCAGCTCATCTTCTGGCAGGCGCTCCTCGCGACCACCCTCTTGTCGATGCTGGCGCTGTCGATCGATGGCGTGCCGCAGCTCCTCTGGACCCGGGATCTTGCGGGCTGGTTCCTCTACGCGGGTATCGGCGGCACGGCGCTGGCCCATTGGGCTATGGTGACGGTCAACCGCAGCCTGCCGGCGGTGACGACGTCGCTCGGCCTCCTGGCAACACCCGTGGTCGGCGTGGTCTCTTCGGCGATTTTCCTCGGCGAGTCTGTCAGCGCCTCCTTGATCGTCGCCATGACGATGATCCTGGGCGGCATCGCGATCGGAACAATTCCGCGCGGGAACGTCGCCGGCCGAATTGCTCCTTGAGAATGTGGGGTCGGCCGGGAATCGGCGGCGAGACTTCACGTCACTTTCCTGCCAGTGCGGTCACAGCCTTGCGGCTGCCCAGCATAGAGCGCGTAATGCCGTCAGGGACTTAACGCCTGGGGATCGTCCAATGAAGTTGTTTGCTGGTTTCATCGCAGCCTGTACGGCCGGTCTGATTTGGACCGCAACCCACGCCCAAACGACGGCAAAGCCAATCGCCGATACGGAAGTGGGCCTCGAACACGACCCCAGCAATGAGATGGTCGCCAAAGGCACGACGGATCGTGAAGGCAACGTCACCTTCAGCAACCTGAAGCCCGGTCGCTATCGGGTGGTGCTCACCGATAGATCGAAGCTGAAGGTTCCGGCTCGCGTCACCATCAGTGGAACGGCTGCAGCACCGCTCGTCTCCGAGCCGATTGCGGAGGGCCAGTACGGCAGCAAGGCTTACGCGCTCGGGCCGGACGGCAAATGGATTTTGACGGAGGTCGGCGCGCCAAGCACTCCATCCGGCGGAGCGGCCAATGTTGTCCCGGGGACGATCAAGGTCAAAGTCGAGAGCATCCGCTGAGAGGTTGTCGCCGATCTTCGCATGGGGCGGACTTTAGCGGGACAGTGCTAAGTGCGGGTTGTCTATTCAGGA
>JAUXST010000516.1 GCA_030679805.1 Reyranella sp.
GCAGCACCGCATGGTCGACTGCTTCACCAATGCCCAGGAAGCGCGCTCGATGACCCTGATGGCGTCGCTCAAGATCGACGACAAGGATCCGGTCGTGCGCGCCAAAGCCGCGTCGGGCGCCAAGGTGCAGATCGGCAAGTCGGGCAAGTTCTGCGGCCAGAGTGCCGTCCAGATGCACGGCGGCATGGGCGTCACCGACGAGCTTTCGGTCAGCCATTACTTCAAGCGGCTGACCATGATCGACCTGATGTTCGGCAACCAGCAGCATCACCTGACGCGCTACAGCAACCTCGCGATGGCAGCGTAATGTTTCCCTCCCCCGCAGGGGGAGGTGGCCCGGAGGGCCGGAGGGGGACCGGCGCACCGCACCTGTTGAGGCATCCCCCTCCTGTCGCTGCGCGACATCCTCCCCCTCCGGGGGAGGAGTTTTTTCAATGAGCGCGATCGTCGACATCATCGTGCCGGTGTTCGGCATGGTGCTGGTCGGCTGGCTGATCGGCCGCACGCCGCTCTTGAGCGCCGAGGGGCTGCGCGGGCTGACCGGCGTCACCTTCTACGCGCTGTTTCCGGCGCTGCTCTTCCGTTCCATGGCCAAGGTGCGGCTGGAGACACTCGAACCCGACATCCTGCTGGTTTTCTTCGGGGCGGTGTTTGCGCTCTATGCCGTGCTGATGGGACTCGGCCGCCTGCAGGGTCAGGGTCAGGGTCTGGGCGACCGCGCCATGTTCGCGCTCTCCGGTACCTTCTCCAATGGCGTCGGCATCGGCATTCCCTTCATCACCTACGCCTTCGGCGAGAAGGGGCTGGTGCCGCTGCTGATGATCATCAGCGTGCATTCGCTGATCCTGCTCACCTTCACCTCCTTCCTGATGGAGATGGACGGCCAAGGTGGCAGGCGCGGCCGACTGGCCGCCAAGCTGGGCGGCGCTGCGCTCTCGATGCTGAAGCATCCGGTCATTCCGGCCATCTTCGCCGGCCTCCTATGGGGCCTGCTGACGACGCACATCCCGGGCCTCGCCACGCCGGTCGTGATCGACCGCGTCCTGCAGGCGCTCGCGGCGGCGGCACCTCCCTGCGGCCTCATCATGGTCGGCGCCTCGCTCGCCCATGTCGGCCTTAAAGGGCACTGGCAACCGGCGGCCATTGCCTCGGTCTTCAAGCTCGCGGCATTGCCGGTGCTGGTGTGGACGCTGGGGCGCTACGTCTTCCCGCTCGATCCGCTGTGGCTCACCGTGGCGACGCTCAATGCTGCGATGCCTGCTGGCGCCAACGTCTATCTGATCGGCCAGATGTACGACACCGGCGTCGCGCGCGCGACCAATGCCGTGGTAATCTCGACCGCGGCGAGTGTCCTCACGCTGTCGGCTGCCTTGTTGCTGCTCGACGTGCAGACACGCTAGATTTCGGGACGGAGGTATCGAGAATGACCTACGATACGGTTCAAGTGCAGAAGCTCACCGGCGGCTGCGGTGCCGAGGTCCTGGGCGTCGACCTCAAGTCGATGAGCAACCGCCAGTGGAACGAAGTCCAGCGCGCCTTCGCCGAGCATGGCGTGATCTTCTTCCGCGACCAGGAGCTGACGCCCGACCAGCATCTCGAGTTCGCGCGGCGCTGGGCTCCGATCGACGTCAACCGCTTCTTCAAGGCCGTGCAGGACCACCCGGAGATCGCCGAGGTGCGCAAGGAACCCGCCCAGAAGACCAATATCGGTGGCGGCTGGCACACCGACCACAGCTACGACCAGGAGCCGGCGATGGGGTCCGTCCTCCTGGCGCGCGAGCTGCCGGAGGAGGGCGGCGACACGCTGTTCGCCAACATGTATCGCGCCTTCGAGACGCTCTCGCCCGGTCTGCAGCGCACGCTTGAAGGCATGCGCGCTGTCCACGGCTCGGCGCACATCTTCGGCAAGGGCGGTGTCAACGACCAGAATCCCGAGGGCGCCAGTCGCTACGAAAACCACGACAAGGTCGGCGCCGACGTCGTGCACCCGGTCGTGATCAGCCATCCGCTGAGCGGCCGCAAGGCGCTCTACGTCAATCCGGCCTTCACGCTGCGTTTCGAGGATTGGTCGGCCGAGGACAGCAAGCCGCTGCTCGACCATCTCTACCGCCATGCGTCACGGCCGGAATTCACCTGCCGCTTCCGTTGGCGCGAGGGCTCGGTCGCTTTCTGGGACAACCGCGCCACCTGGCACTACGCCGCCAACGACTATCAGGGCGAGCGCCGCCTGATGCACCGCATCACCGTCGCGGGCTGCGCGCTGCAGCCGGCGACGGGAGCGGCATAAGGAATACTACTTGAGTCTGATCGACATCTCGGCGATGCCGGTCGCCAGATTGTAGCCGGCGTCCTTGACGACGCCCGAGGCGATCATGCCGATCTCGGCGTTGGGGCCGCCATAGATCCAGTTGCCGCCGGTCTGGTTGCCCGCCGCGACGGTGCCCTGCTCGCCGACATAGGTGCCGCTCAGCGACGTTGCTGCGCGCTCGGAGCCCAGCGAATAGACACGCCAGATCGTGTGAACGGCCTTGGTGTAGCCGATGTCGATGCCGACCTTATTGATCGTGCCGGTGTACTGGGCGCTCTGCGCGCCGTCCTTGCCGAGGAAGACGCAATCCATGCTTTTGCTCGAGCCCAGGATGTAGCCCGTGCCGCCTTCGATGTTGCAGGTGAGCGATCCAATGATGATTCGGGAATTGGCATTGGTGGTATTGAGCTGCTGCGGGGTCGACTGCTGCATGCAGGCACCGACAGTCAGGGCGAGGGAGACCGCCGCAGCGCCCATTGCGATTTTCTTCATCAAGATCAAACACTACTTTAGCGAATGGCCGCCCACAGGAGCGCCAGTCCGGACAAAGCCATTACGACGTCGAGTAGTCGCTGAAAAGTGGCGACGCTCAACCTATCCACGATCAAACGCGCGGTGTAAGTGCCGGCCATGACCGACGAACCCGAGATCAGGCCCTTGAGGACAATGTCGACGGGCAGCGCGCCGAACTCGCGGAAGGTCACCGCTTTGCTGATGTAGAGGGCGAGCGACCCCGCGGCCTCGGTGGCGATGAAGGCGCCCTTGACCAGGCCGTAGGCGGCAAAGGCGGGCACGCTGAGCGGGCCGGTCGAGACCACGATGCCGGTCAGGAAGCCGATGACGGCGCCGGCGATGGCAAGATGCCAGAAGCCGAACTTGAAGTTCCGCGCCGCCAGCCAGCGCCGAACGGGGATCATCGCCAGGAAGAAAGCGCCGAGGGCGATGTCGACGGCCTTCTCCGGCAGGATCAGCAGGGTTCGCGCGCCCACTGCCGCGGCCGGAATGCCGCCCAGCGCATAGGCCGCGCAGGCGCGCCAGTCGATCTCCTTCCACCACGACGTGATCTTGGCGAAGTTCGACATCAGGGCGACGACGGCCATGATCGGCACGGCTTCGCGCGGGCCGAATGCCAGGACCAGGATCGGCAGCAGGATGATGGTGGCGCCGGTGCCGACGATGCCGCTCACCGTGCCGGCGACAAAGCCCACGACGAGGACGAGGGCGTAGATCAGGAGCGGATCAGTAGCCAATGTTGGGGCGCAGCCACTTCTCAGCCTGCTCGATCGAGACGCCGCGGCGCTTGGCGTAGTCCTCGAGCTGGTCGCGGCCGATACGCGCCACCCCGAAGTAGGCCGCCTCGGGATGGGCGAAGTAGTAGCCCGATACCGCCGACGTCGGCATCATCGCGAAGCTTTCGGTCAGCGTGATACCGGCATTCTGGCCCGCGTTCAGCAGGCGGAAGAGTTCGGGCTTCTGGCTGTGGTCGGGGCAGGCGGGGTAGCCCGGCGCCGGGCGGATGCCGCGGTACTTCTCGCGCGTCAGCTCGTCGTTGGTGAGTGCCTCGTCGGGGGCGTAGCCCCACAGCGTCTTGCGCACGCGCTCGTGCAGGCGCTCGGCGAAGGCCTCGGCCAGGCGGTCGGCCAGTGCCTTCAGCAGGATGTCGGAATAGTCGTCATGGTCGGCCTTGAAGCGCTTGAGATGCTCCTCGATGCCATGGCCGGCGGTGACGGCAAAGCCGCCGATCCAGTCGGCCTCGGGCGAGATGAAGTCGGCCAGGCACATGTTGGCGCGCGGCGCCCGCTTCTCGATCTGCTGGCGCAGGAAATAGAGGCGCGAGACTTCCTTGGTTCGTGTGTCGTCACTGTAGAGGACGACATCGTCGCCGTCGCGGCGACACGGCCAGAAGGTCACGACGCCCTTTGCCGTCAGCCATTTCTCGCGCACGATGTGATCCAGCATCTTGCGCGCGTCGGCATAGAGCTTCTTGGCGCTGTCGCCGACCACGGGATCTTCCAGGATCGCCGGATAGTTGCCAGCCAGCTCCCAGGCGCGGAAGAACGGCGTCCAGTCGATGCGCTCGATAAGCTCGTGCAGCGGGTACTCGGCGAAGACCCGCGTGCCCGTGATCGCGGGCTTGGGTGGGGTGTAGGTCGACCAGTCGATCTTGAAGCCGTTGGCGCGGGCAGCTTCCAGCGCGATGACCTTTTCCTTGGTGCCGCCGGCGCGTTCGACGCGGATGGCTTCGTACTCGGCCGCGACCTTGATCGCGAAATCCTCGGCCTGCGAGCCCGATTCGGAGACCAGGGCCGAACAGACGCCGACGGCGCGCGAGGCGTCGAGCACATGCACGGTCGTGCCGTTGTAGCGCGGCGCGATGCGGAGCGCGGTGTGGACCTTGGAAGTGGTGGCTCCCCCGATCAGCAGCGGCAGGCTAAAACCCTGGCGGGTCATCTCCTCGGCCACCGTCACCATCTCGTCGAGCGAGGGCGTGATCAGGCCGGAGAGGCCGATGATGTCGGCCTTGTTGTCGTTGGCCGTCTTCAGGATGTCCTGGAACGGCACCATGACGCCGAGATCGATGACCTCGAAGTTGTTGCACTGGAGCACGACGCCGACGATGTTCTTGCCGATGTCGTGGACGTCGCCCTTGACCGTGGCCATCACGATCTTGCCCTTGGGCCGCGAACCCGCGGTCTTCTGGGCCTCGATATAGGGCAGCAGGTGGGCCACCGCCTTCTTCATCACGCGGGCGCTCTTCACCACCTGCGGCAGGAACATCTTGCCGGAGCCGAACAGGTCTCCGACCACGTTCATGCCGGCCATCAGCGGACCTTCGATCACTTCGATCGGCCGCGCGATCGCCTGGCGCGCTTCCTCGGTGTCGGCGACGACGAACTGGTCGAGGCCCTTCACCAGCGCGTGCTCCAGGCGCTTCTCGACCGGCCAGCTCCGCCATTCGGCGTCCTGGGTCTCGGCCACCTCGCCCGTGCCCTTGTACTTGGGCGCGAGTTCCAGCAGCCGGTCGGTCGAATCGGGCCGGCGGTTCAGGATCACGTCCTCGCAGGCGTCGCGCAGCTCCTGCGGGATCTGGTCGTAGACCTCGAGCTGGCCGGCATTGACGATGCCCATGTCCAAGCCCGCCTGGATGGCGTGATAGAGGAACACCGAGTGCATCGCCTTGCGCACCGGCTCGTTGCCGCGGAAAGCAAAGGACAGGTTGGAGACGCCGCCCGAGATTTTTACGTGCGGGCAACGCTGCTTGATCTCGCGCGTGGCCTCGATGAAGTCGACGCCATAGTTGTTGTGCTCCTCGATGCCGGTCGCGACCGCAAAGATATTCGGATCGAAGATGATGTCCTCAGCCGGGAAGCCCACCTGATTCACCAGGATGTCGTAGGCGCGGACGCAGATATCGACCTTGCGCTCCTTGGTGTCGGCCTGGCCTTTCTCGTCGAACGCCATGACCACGACGGCGGCGCCGTAGCGGCGGACCTTGCGGGCCTGCGCGATGAAGGGCTCGATGCCTTCCTTCATGGAGATCGAGTTCACGATCGGCTTGCCAGCGACGCACTTCAGGC
>JAUXST010000517.1 GCA_030679805.1 Reyranella sp.
GGCGCCGCGCAGCATTTGCGCGATGCCCGCATCCTGCCGATCTACGAGGGCACCAACGGCATCCAGGCGCGCGACCTGGTGGGCCGCAAGGTGGCCAAGGACGGCGGCGAGACCATGCTGGCACTGGTGGTCGAGATGCGCACCCTGGCTGACGAGATGAAGGCGGCGCCCGGCGACGATCTGGCGGCGATCCGGGCCGCCGTGCTCGCGTCGGCGGATGCCCTGGAAGACGCCACCAAATGGGTGGCGCAGTCGGTCAAGGCAGATCTGGTCACCGCACTCGCGGGCTCGGTGCCGTTCCTGCGCCTGGCGGGCACGGCGCTGGGCGGCTGGCTGCTGGCCCGGAGCGCCCTGGTGGCGCAGACCCGGCTCGCCACGCGTGACGGCGATCCCGCCTTCCTGGAAGCCAAGCTGATCACAGCGCGATTCTATGCCGAAGTCGTCCTGCCGCCGGCGCTGGCCCAGCTCGGCCCGCTGAAGGCCGCCGGCCGGACGGTGTTCGCGCTCAAGGAGGACCAGTTCTGAGCGAGAGCCTCATCGAGCTGCCGGCAGACGAAGCCCGGGCTTTCGCCGGGCGCTTCGATCTGGCGGCGCTGGAGCGTGCCTTTCTCGACGATCCCTTCCCCTACTATCATGCGTTGCGTCGCTTCGCGCCGCTGAAGCGCCTGCCCGACGGCAGCGTTTTTCTCTCGCGCTATGCCGATGTGGCCGTCTGCTACCGCGACGCGCGCATGAGTTCCGACAAGAAGGCCGAATTCGGTCCCAAGTTCGGCGTCGGTACGCCACTCTACCGCCATCACACGACCAGCCTGGTGTTCAACGACCCGCCGTTGCACACACGAGTGCGCAAGCTCCTGGCCGCAGCCTTCACGCCCCGCGCGCTTGCTGCGATGCAGCCGCGGATCGAGGCAGTGGTCGACGACCTCCTCGTCCGGAACGCCGACCGCGGGCGCATGGACCTGATCGAGGACTTCGCCTTCCGGCTTCCGGTCGAAGTGATCTGCGACATGCTGGGGGTGCCCCCCGGCGAACGCGCGCCCTTCCGCCGCTATTCGCTGGCCATCCTGGGGGCGCTGGAGCCGGTACCCGGAGCCGATCGGCTGGCGGCCGGCAATGCCGCGGTGAGCGAATTCTCCGCCTATCTCGACGATCTGATCGCCGAGCGGCGCAAGCGCCCCGCCGACGATCGCGATGTCCTGGGAACCCTGATCCATGGCGAGGTCGACGGCGAGCGATTGAGCCACGAAGAGCTGGTGCAGAACTGCATCTTTCTCCTGAACGCGGGCCACGAGACCACGACCAACCTGATCGGCAACACCGTCGACGCGCTGCTGCGCTTTCCCGGTGAGTTGAAGCGGCTGACCGAGAATCCCGGACTGATCAGGAGCTGCGTCGAGGAAGGGCTGCGCTTC
Organism: Reyranella sp.; assembly: GCA_030679805.1. GTDB lineage: Bacteria > Pseudomonadota > Alphaproteobacteria > Reyranellales > Reyranellaceae > Reyranella. Next base: position 1,413 of record JAUXST010000517.1, read on the forward strand.
GAAAGCTCCAACCAGCTCGGCAACCGGCGCCTCGCGGACGACCTCGAGATCACGGGCGAGAGGCTGGCGGCGGGCACCTACATCCATATCGGCATCGGCGCCGCCAACCGCGACCCGGCGCAATTCCCCGACCCCGACCGCTTCGATGCCGGCCGCGACCCCAACCGCCATTTTGCCTTCGGCTCGGGCGTCCACATGTGCCTGGGCGCCGTTCTGGCGCGCCTGGAAGGCACGATCGCGATCGGGCGGCTGGTCGGCCGCCTGCAGGGACTACGTCGCGACGGCGTCCCCGAGCGTGGTGGCCGCGCCCGCTTCCGCGGCTTCAACCGCTACCCGATCACCTGGACGCGATCATGAACCTGGAGGTTCTAGCGGCCTTCCTCGAAGCCGCGAACAAGGCGACCTACGCCAACCGGACGATGCCCAAGGCACCTTCCTCGCGCCCGAAGTCGCTCGACTATCACTTCGAGCAGGACGGCCTGATCTATCACGACACTTATTTCGGCGTGCGTGACTTCATCGGCGCCGAGATCGTCTATGAGAACGGCATGCCGACCTGGGGCATGAACTATTTCGGTTTCGTCCTCGACGATCAGGTGAGCGAGAAGGACGTCTACGCGTTCCTGCGCGCCGCCCTGATGCAGCCTTACAACGACATCATCCCCGTGCGCGGGCCGCGCCGCTTCGACGAGGCCGGCCGGCAGTATCGTTTTGGCGTCGAAGGCGACCTCACCAACTTTTCCGGCACCGAGGAAGCCTTGTTCGACGGCAAAGTCGTCTATCGCTGCCTGGTACACGGCGGACTGATCAAATGAAAACGCCCGGCTCTTGCCGGGCGTTTCCGAAGATCTTCGGGAAGAGGCTTACGCCGCTTCCTGTTGCTCGGCCGTGTCGGCCGACGGGCCGCTGTCCTGGCCCTTGGCGGCGGTGTCGCGCTCGATGAACTCGATCACGGCCATCGGCGCGGCGTCGCCGAAGCGGTAGCCCGCCTTCAGCACCCGCAGGTAGCCGCCCGCGCGCTTCGAATAGCGAGGGCCCAGAGTCGTGAAGAGCTTGTCGGCGACGTAGGGGTCGCGCAGGAAACCGATCGCCTGCCGGCGGGCGTGCAGGCCGCCCTTCTTGCCGAGCGTGACCAGCTTCTCGACGATCGGACGCAGGTCCTTCGCCTTGTGCAGCGTGGTCGTGATCTGCTCGTGCTTGATGAGGGCACCGGCGAGATTCATGAACATCGCCTTGCGATGCTCGGAGGTGCGGTGGAATTTCCGACCGCGATTGGCGTGACGCATGACCTAATATCCTTCCAGCCGGCCTAGTACGGCTCTTCCAGCCGCTTGGCCATTTCCTCGATGTTGTCCGGCGGCCAGCCCGGGATTTCCATGCCCAGGTGGAGGCCCATGCCGGCCAGCACTTCCTTGATCTCGTTCAGCGACTTGCGGCCGAAGTTCGGCGTCCGCAGCATCTCCGCCTCGGTCTTCTGCACGAGATCGCCGATGTAGATGATGTTGTCGTTCTTCAGGCAGTTGGCCGACCGCACCGACAGCTCGAGTTCGTCGACCTTGCGCAGAAGGTTGCGGTTGAACGGGAAGTCGTCCTGCTGCTCTTCCTTGCGGACCTCGCGCGGCTCCTCGAAGTTGATGAAGAGCTGGAGCTGGTCCTGCAGGATGCGAGCAGCGAGCGCCACGGCGTCGGCCGGCATCGTCGTGCCGTTGGTCTCGACCGTCATCGACAGCTTGTCGTAGTCGGTGACCTGGCCGACACGGCTGTTCTCGATCTTGTAGGAGACGCGCTTGACCGGGCTGAACACCGAGTCGACCGGAATCAGGCCGATCGGCGCATCTTCCGGACGGTTGGCCGAAGCCGGGACATAGCCCTTGCCCGTGGCGACCATCAGTTCCATCGAGATCGAGGCGCCGTCGTCGAGCGTGCAGATCAGGTGTTTCGGATCCATGATCTGGACGTCGCCCGGCAGTTCGATCATGCCGGCGGTGACTTCACCGGGGCCGACGGCGCGCAGATAGAGGCGCTGCGGACGGTCGCCCTGCATTTTCACGGCCATCGCCTTGATGTTGAGGACGATGTCGACCACATCCTCGCGCGCACCGGGAATCGACGAGAACTCATGCAGCACGTTGTCGATCTTGATCGACGTGACGGCCGCACCCTGCAACGACGACAATAGTACGCGGCGGAGCGCATTGCCGAGCGTGAGGCCGAAGCCCCGCTCCAGCGGCTCGGCGACGATGGTCGCGGTACGACCAGGGTCGACGCCAGCCTCGGTGACAAGCTTCTCCGGCTTGATCAGGTCCTGCCAGTTCTTCTGAAGCACGTGGGCTACCTCTCTAGACCGGTGTTCTGCGGACCATCCCAATCAGGCTGGGGGCCCGCGACTGTATCGTTCGGAACCGGCGGCGATTGCCGCGATTCACTGGACGGCCCGTCTCCCGCGAGGGAGCCGGCCGCCCGGTAAGAAAATCAGACGCGCCGACGGCTCATACGCGGCGACGTTTCGGCGGGCGGCAACCGTTGTGCGGGATCGGCGTCACGTCACGGATCGAGGTGACGGCGAGGCCGACGGCTTGCAACGCACGCAGCGCCGACTCACGTCCCGAGCCCGGACCGCGCACCTGGATTTCCAGGGTCCGCATGCCGTGTTCCATGGCCTTGCGGCCGGCGCCCTCGGCCGCCATCTGGGCGGCGAACGGCGTCGACTTGCGCGAGCCCTTGAAGCCCTGCTGGCCCGACGACGACCAGGCAATGGTGTTGCCCTGCGCGTCGGTGATGGTGACGATCGTGTTGTTGAACGAGGCGTTCACGTGAGCGACGCCCGCGATGATGTTCTTGCGTTCCTTGCGACGGGGACGCGCGGTCGTAGCGGCAGAAGTGCCACTCGCGGCGGCTGCAGGCTTGGCCATGATCCGATTTCCCTCGACTTACTTCGTGACTTTCTTCTTGCCGGCAATCGGCTTGGCCGGACCCTTGCGAGTGCGCGCATTGGTATGCGTGCGCTGCCCATGGACCGGCAGGCCGCGGCGGTGCCGCAGGCCTCGGTAGCAGGCGAGGTCCATCAATCGCTTGATGTTCATCGCCACCTCACGACGCAGGTCGCCTTCGACCGTATAGTCCCGGTCGATGGTTTCGCGGATGCGGATGACCTCATCGTCGCTCAGCGTGTTCACGCGGCGCGCGAGATCGATCCCCACTTTTCCACAGATCTCCTTGGCTTTCGCCGGACCGATCCCGTGGATGTATTGCAGTCCGATTTCCACCCGCTTGGCGGTCGGAATGTTCACACCGGCTATACGAGCCAAAATCCCAACTCCTTCAAAGACTTACGGCGCGCTCGCGCGCGCCCGTCAGATGTTCCGCTGGCCCCGGAAAAGCGCGCGATTATAGGTACCTGCGCCCCCGAGTCAACGGAACTCACGCTTGTCAAGTCCCTGCCAAAACGGCGGAGATTTGACGGTAAACAGTGTCCATCGAGGCCATCCCGTCGACCTTCCGCAGCACCCCCCGGGCGCCGTAGTAGGGCAGCAGGGGCTCCGTCTGGGCCCGGTAGGCGGCCATGCGGGTCTTCACCGTCTCGGCATTGTCGTCCTTGCGCCGGGTGAATTCCTTGTTGCCGCAGACGTCACAGACGCCCTCGACTTTGGGCCGCTTGAACTTGTCGTGGTAGCCCGTGCCGCACTTGGCACAGCTAAAACGGCCGACGATGCGCTCGGTCAGCGCCGCCTCGTCGACTTCCATCTCGACCACCCGGTCGAGCTTGGCGCCGCTGGTCGTCAGCATGCGGTCGAGCGCCTCGGCCTGAGCCTGGGTCCGCGGAAACCCATCGAGGATGAAGCCCTTGGCGCAATCCGGCTGGGCGATACGGTCCTCGATCAGGCCGACCATCAGCTCGTCCGGCACCAGTTCGCCGCGCTCCATGATGCCCTTGGCCTTCTTGCCAAGGTCGCTGCCCGAGGCAACGGCGGCGCGCAGCATGTCGCCGGTCGAAAGCTGTACCATGCCGCGCTCCTGCTGGAGCCGCTGTGCCTGGGTGCCCTTGCCCGCGCCGGGAGGTCCGAGAAGGATGATGTTCATCGACCCTTCCCGCGCAGGCGCGCCTTCTTGATGAGGCCCTCGTACTGATGGGCCAGCAGGTGCGACTGTACCTGGGTCACGGTGTCGAGCGTCACGGACACCACGATCAGCAAGCTGGTGCCGCCGAAGTAGAACGGCACACCGCCACGGGCGATCAGCAGTTCCGGCAGAATGCAGACCGCCGAGAGGTAGAGGGCGCCGATCACCGTCAGGCGATTGAGGATGTATTCCAGATACTCGGCCGTGTTCTTGCCGGGCCGGATGCCAGGTACAAAGCCGCCGTTCTTCTTGAGGTTGTCGGCAGTGTCGACGGGATTGAAGACGACGGTGGTGTAGAAGAAGCAGAAGAAGACGATCAGGGCGACGTAGGACAGCAGATAGAGCGGCTGGCCGTGACCGAGCCACGTGGCGATCCACTGCACCCAGCCCGGCTCGCCGGCATTGCCCTGGAACGAGGCGATGGTCGCCGGAAAGAGCAGCAGCGACGACGCGAAGATCGGCGGAATGACGCCGGAGGTATTGATCTTGAGCGGCAGATGGGAGGCCTCGCCGCCGTACATGCGGTTGCCGACCTGTCGCTTGGGATACTGGACGATGATCCGCCGCTGCGCGGTTTCCACGTAGACGACGACAGCCACCACCGCCACCACGCCGACGATCAGGGCGATGATGAACAGCGCCGAGAGTGCGCCGGTGCGGCCGAGTTCCAGGGTCTGGATCAGGGCGCCCGGAAGGGCCGCCACGATGCCGGCGAAGATGATCAGCGAGACGCCGTTGCCGACGCCGCGGGCAGTGATCTGCTCACCCAGCCACATCAGGAACAATGTCCCGCCGACCAGGGTAACGACGGTCACAAACCGGAAGAACAGGCCCGGGTCGACCACGACCGGTCCCACGGAGACGACCTGGCTTTCCAGACCGGCGGCGATGGCATAGGCCTGGAAGGCCGCCAGGATCACGGTGCCGTAGCGCGTGTATTGGTTGATCTTCTTGCGGCCCGCCTCGCCCTCTTTCTTCAGCGCTTCAAGCGACGGCACGACCGTCGTCAGGATCTGCATGATGATGGAGGCCGAGATGTACGGCATGATCGAGAGCGCAAGCACCGACATGCGGCCGATCGAGCCGCCCGAGAACACGTCGAGGAGGCCGGCAATGCCACCGGCCTGCTGCTTGAACATCTCGGCCAGGGCGGCGGGATCGACGCCGGGCACGGGAATGTAAGCACCGAGACGGAAAACGACGAGCGCGCCCAAGGTAAACCACAGGCGATTCTTCAGCTCGGTCGCCTTACCGATCGCGCCCCAGTTCAGATTGGATGCAAGTTGCTCGGCGGCGGATGCCATGGAACCTCACGCGTGAACGACACAAGGGGGAGACGACGCCCCCATTGACGCCGTCTGGCTTAGGCCGCCTCGGCGACGGGCTTGGGCGGCATTTCGATCTTGCCGCCGGCCTTCTCAACCGCGGCGATCGCCGACGCCGAGGCGCCCGCGACCTTAACTTCGATCTTGGTCTTCAGCTCGCCTTTGCCAAGGAGCCGCACACCATCTGACGCGTTCTTGAACAGACCGGCGGCGACCATCGCGGCGGCGTCGATCAGCTTGCCGGCGTCGAGCTTCTTGTCGTCGATCGCCTTCTGCAGCGTGCCGAGATTCACCACCTGCCAGATCTTCTGGTGCGGCGGCCGGAAGCCGCGCTTGGGGATGCGCCGGTAGAGCGGCATCTGACCGCCTTCGAAGCCCTTGATGGCAACGCCGGTCCGCGACTTCTGGCCCTTGACGCCGCGACCTGCGGTCTTGCCCTTGCCGGAGCCGATGCCGCGGCCAACACGCATGCGGCCCTTGCGGGAGCCGGGATTGTCGGCGATTTCGTTCAGTCTCATCGTTCGGTCCCCTGCGCTGCCGTTTCAGTAACGCTTAGCGCTTTTCGTCTTCGACGCGCACGAGATGGCGCACCTTGTTGATCATGCCGCGCACCTCGGGTGAATCGACGAGTTCGCGCGTGCGGTGACGCTTGTTCAGGCCCAGCCCGATCAGCGTACCGCGCTGGTCATCCGTGCGGCCGATGTGGCTGCCCGTCTGGGTGATCTTGATCTTCTTGCCGTCGGCCATGGTCGAATTCCTTTACGCCGCCTCGACGACGGTCTCGTCGCGACGGCCGAGCAGGTCACCGACCTTCTTGCCGCGGCGGGTCGCGACCATGCGCGGCGAGTTGAGCTGCTCGAGCGCCTTGAACGTCGCCTTGATCATGTTGTGCGGATTGGACGTGCCGACCGACTTAGCGACGATGTCCTTGAGACCCAGCGTCTCGAACACCGCGCGCATCGGGCCGCCGGCGATGATGCCGGTGCCGGCCGGAGCCGAACGCAGCGTCACCTTGCCGGCGCCGAACCGGCCCTTCACGTCGTGATGCAGCGTGCGGCCGTCGCGCAGCGGCACGCGGATCAGCGCGCGCTTGGCGGGTTCCGTCGCCTTGCGGATGGCCTCTGGAACCTCACGGGCCTTGCCGGCGCCATGGCCGACGCGACCGCGCTGGTCACCGACGACGACGATGGCGGCGAACGCGAAGCGACGACCGCCCTTCACCACCTTCGCGACGCGATTGATGGTGACCAGCTTGTCGGTCAGTTCGTTGTCCTCGTCGCGGTCACGGCCCCGATCGCGATCGCGTGGGGAACGGCCGGAACCGCCGGGTGAACGAGCCATGTGTTAACTCCCGATCAGAACGACAGGCCGCCCTCACGGGCGGCATTGGCCAGCGCAGCGATGCGGCCGTGATAGATGTAGCCGCCGCGGTCGAAGACGACTTCCTTGACGCCGGCGGCGACGGCGCGCTGAGCAATCAGCTTGCCCACCTCGGCGGCGGCACCCTTGTCGGCGCCGGTCTTGATCTTGCCCTTGACGTCCTTGTCGAGCGACGAGGCCGCGGCCAGAGTCAGCCCCTTCCGGTCGTCGATGACCTGGGCATAGATGTGCTTGCCCGAGCGGAAGACGCTGAGGCGAGGACGGCCGCCGGCGGCCTGGCGCAGCGCGTAGCGCGTGCGCCGCTGGCGGCGGGCGAATAGAGCGTTGCGATCGGACATGTTGGTCTCGCCTCTACTTCTTCTTGCCTTCTTTGCGCCGGATCTTCTCGTTGGCATACTTGATGCCCTTGCCCTTGTAGGGCTCCGGCGGGCGCAGGCTGCGGATATTCGCCGCGAGCTGGCCCACTTTCTGACGATCCGCGCCGGTGATCTCGACCTCGGTCGGCTTCACGGCCTTGATCTGGATCCCAGCCGGGATCGGCACCTCGACGTCGTGGCTAAAGCCGAGCTGCAGCTTCAGCATCTTGGCATCGGCCTGGGCGCGATAGCCGACGCCGTTGATCTCGAGGTTGATCGTGAAGCCATCCGACACTCCGCGAACGACGTTGCTCGCGAGGTTGCGCGCCGTGCCCCACTGCATGCGGGCGCGGCGGCTCTCAGTGCGTGGCTTGAAGACAAGCGCCTCGCCTTCCTTGGCAACCGAGACGTCGTCGTGGACCATCAATTGCAATTCGCCCCGCTTGCCCTTGGCCTTCAGATGCTGGCCCTTGAGCTCGATCGTGACACCGGCGGGAATGGGAACCGGATTTTTGCCGACGCGCGACATGGTCAGAACACCTTGCAGATGACTTCGCCGCCGACATTGGCGGCGCGCGCCTCGGCGTCGGTCATGTCGCCTCGCGGCGTGGACAGGATCGATTTGCCGAGGCCATTGAAGTGGCGCGGCAACTCACGAATCTTCGAGTAGACACGGCGGCCCGGGGTAGAGACGCGCTTGATCTCCTTGATGACCGGACGGCCGTTGTCGTACTTCAATTCGATGCGAAGCTCCTTCACACCAGGGCGAAGCTCTTCCTCGAACCAGCCGCGGATATAACCCTCGCGCTGGAGCACATCGAGAACATTCGACCGCAGCCGCGAGGCAGGCGCGGTCACGCTGTCTAGGCGTGCCGACTGGCCGTTGCGGATGCGTGTCAGCAAATCGCCGACGGGATCTGTCATCATGGTCTACGGTCCCCCGTTACCAGCTCGACTTCACCACGCCGGGCAGAGCGCCCGACGAGGCGAGCTCACGCAGCGCGAGGCGCGAGAGCTTGAACTTGCGATACACCGCCCGCGGACGGCCGGTGAGCTCGCAGCGATTGCGAATGCGCGTCGGCGAAGAGTTGCGCGGCAGCTTGGCGAGCTTGAGCCGAGCGCCGAAGCGATCTTCCGGCGACAGCTTGTCGTCGACCGCCATCGCCTTCAGCTTGGCGCGCTTGCCGGCATACTGCTTCGCCATCCTGGCGCGCCGGTTGTTCTTTTCGACTGAACTCGTCTTGGCCATTTGATTCTCCGGCCTCAGTTCACGAACGGGAAGTCGAAGCCGCGGAGAAGCGCTCGGGCTTCCGCGTCCGTCTTCGCTGTCGTGCAGATGATGATGTCCATGCCGCGCACCTGGTCGACCTTGTCGTAATCGATCTCGGGAAACACGATCTGCTCCTTCAGGCCCATGGCGAAGTTGCCACGGCCGTCGAACGACTTGCCGTTGAGGCCGCGGAAATCGCGGACCCGAGGCAGGGCGATGTTGATCAGCCGATCGACGAACTCGTACATCCGGTCGCGGCGCAGCGTGACCTTGGCGCCGATCGCCATGCCCTCGCGCAGCTTGAAGGTCGCGATCGAGATGCGCGACTTGGTGACCACCGGCTTCTGGCCGGTGATCGCCGTCAGGTCGGCAACTGCGCCATCCACGGCCTTGCGGTCGTTGACGGCTTCGCCGACGCCCATGTTGATGACAATCTTCTCCAGCTTCGGCACCTCGAAGGGGTTCTTGTAGGAGAACTCCTTGATCAGCGCTTCGCGGAGGGTCTTGGCGTAGTGTTCTTGCAGTCGCGCGGGCATGGCCCGTTCTCCTAGCGGTCGATGGTCTCGCCGGAGGCGCGCGCAAAGCGCACCTTACGGCCGTCTTCAAGGAACCGGAACCCGACTTTCGTCGGCTTTTCCGATTTGGGATCCAGCAGGGCCACGTTGGAGACGTGAATCGCGGCCTCGCGTTCGATGATTCCGCCGGACTCGGCCCGGCTCGGCTTGGTGTGGCGCTTGATCATGTTCACGCCGGAAACGACGACGCGCTGCTCCTTGGGAAGCACGCGCAGTACGTCTCCCACCTTGCCCTTGCTGCCACCGGTGATGACTTTCACCCGGTCGCCCTTCTTGATCTTGAGTTTGTTGGCCATGGCTAGAGCACCTCAGGCGCAAGCGAGATGATCTTCATGAACTTCTTGGCGCGCAGCTCGCGCGTCACCGGTCCGAAGATACGGGTGCCGATCGGCTCATCCTGCTTGCTGATGAGCACCGCGGCATTGCGGTCGAAGCGGATGGCGCTGCCGTCGGCCCGGCGCAGCGCGAACGACGTGCGGACGACGACGGCGCGATGCACCTCGCCCTTCTTCACGCGGCCGCGCGGGATGGCTTCCTTGATCGACACGACGATGACGTCGCCGACGCTGGCGTACTTGCGGCGCGAGCCGCCGAGCACCTTGATGCACTGGACTCGCCGGGCGCCTGAATTGTCGGCGACCTCGAGATTGGTACGCATCTGGATCATGATCTGTGCTCCGGTCCGCTAGGCCTTCGCCGCCTCGACCAGAACTTCCCAGCTCTTGGTCTTGGACAGCGGGCGGCACTCGCGGATGCGCACGATTTCGCCGACCTTGCCCTTGAAGACATTGGCCTCGTCGTGCGCGTGATACTTCTTCGACCTACGGATGAACTTCTTGTAGATCGGGTGCTGAATGCGCCGCTCGACTTTCACGACGATGGTCTTGTCCATCTTGTCGCTGACGACGACGCCTTCCAGGATACGTTTCGGCATTTATCGCTCCTTAACCCGCGGCCTTTTCGCCCTGCACCGTCTTGATGCGGGCGATGTCGCGGCGCACGTGGCGCGCGCGGGCGGTCTTCTGCAGCTGGCCACCGGCCTTCTGGAAACGCAGATTGAACGCTTCCTTCCGGAGGTTGCCGAGTTCGGTCTTGAGTTCGTCCTTGGTCTTGGGACGCAGATCACTGGCTTTCATCTCGGCCCCCTCAGCCTTCGGCGCCGACGCGAGCGACGAAGCGCGTCTTGATCGGAAGCTTGGCAGCGGCGAGCGCCAGGGCTTCCTTGGCGACGAGCACCGGCACGCCTTCCAGCTCGAACAGGATGCGGCCCGGCTTCACGCGCGCCGCCCAGAATTCCGGAGCGCCCTTGCCGGAGCCCATGCGGACTTCGGCCGGCTTCTTCGACACAGGCACGTCCGGGAACACCCGGATCCACACGCGGCCGGCACGCTTCATGTGACGCGTGATGGCACGGCGAGCAGCCTCGATCTGGCGCGCCGTCAGGCGGTCCGGCTCCATCGCCTTCAGCCCGTAGGAGCCGAAGTCGAGGTTGAAGCCGCCCTTGGCAGCGCCGCTGATGCGGCCCTTGAAGGCCTTGCGGTACTTGGTGCGCTTGGGTTGCAGCATGGCGTCTTACGCGTCCCTCTGCTCGGTGCGCTCGACCCGGGCCGGCGTACGCTGCGGCGCGGCTTCCTCGGCGCGCTTGTCGTGGGCCATCGGATCGTGCGCCAGGATCTCGCCCTTGAACACCCAGACCTTGACACCGCAGGTGCCGAAGGTGGTGAAGGCGGTGGCGATGCCGTAGTCGATGTCGGCGCGCAGCGTGTGCAGCGGCACGCGGCCTTCGCGATACCACTCCATGCGCGCGATCTCGGCGCCGCCCAGGCGGCCCGAGCAGTTGATGCGGATGCCCTGGGCGCCAAGGCGCATGGCCGACTGCACGGCGCGCTTCATGGCGCGGCGGAAGGCGACACGACGCTCGAGCTGCTGCGCGATGTTCTCCGCGATCAACGTGGCGTCGATCTCGGGCTTGCGGATCTCGACGATGTTGAGCGCTACTTCGCCCTTGGTCATCTTGGCGAGATCGCCGCGCAGCTTCTCGATGTCGGCGCCCTTCTTGCCGATCACGACGCCCGGACGGGCGGTGTGGATCGTGACGCGGGCGCGCTTGGCCGGACGCTCGATGACGATCTTGGCGACACCCGCCTGAGCCAGCCGCTTGCGCAGCACCTTGCGGATGTGGATGTCCTCATGGAGCATCTTCGAGTATTCGGCGCCTTCGGCATACCAGCGCGAGTCCCAGGTCCGGTTGATGCCGAGCCGCAGGCCGATCGGATTGACCTTCTGACCCATTTACTTGTCCTCCGCCTCGGCGCGCTCACGCACCACGATCGTCAGATGAGCGAACGGCTTGATGATGCCGGCCGAACGGCCGCGACCCCGTGTCTGGAAGCGCTTCATGACCAGGCCCTTGCCGACCGACGCTTCGGCCACGATCAGACGATCTACGTCGAGATTGTGGTTGTTCTCGGCGTTGGCGATCGCCGAGTTCAACGCCTTCTTGACGTCGATCGCGATACGCTTCTTCGAGAAGGTGAGTTCGTTCACGGCCTGCGAGGCCTTCTTGCCGCGAATGGTGGCGGCGACGAGGTCGAGCTTGCGCGGGCTGACGCGAACGGCGCGCAGTACGGCCTTGGCCTCGTTGTCCGCCTCACGGCGTGGAGTGGGTTGCTTGCTCATCGCGTCTAATCCCTGGAAACCTTCTTGTCGCCCGAGTGGGACGTGAAGGTCCTGGTCGGCGAGAACTCGCCGAGCTTGTGACCGACCATCTCTTCGGAGACGTTCACCGGAATGAACTTCCGGCCGTTATAGACAGCGAACGTCAGGCCGACGAACTGCGGCAGGATCGTCGAGCGGCGCGACCACGTCTTGATCACTTCGCTGCGCACGGTCTGACTCGCCTTTTCGACCTTCTTGATGAGGCTCCCGTCCACGAACGGGCCCTTCCAAACGGAACGTGCCACTTTACTTGCCTCCTACCGTCAGCGTGTCGAGTGACGGCTGCGGATGATGTACTTGTCCGTCGCCTTGTTCTTGCGTGTCTTCTTGCCCTTGGTCGGCTTGCCCCACGGCGTGACCGGATGGCGACCGCCCGAGGTGCGGCCTTCGCCGCCGCCGTGCGGATGGTCGACCGGGTTCATGGCGACGCCGCGGACGTGCGGGCGGCGGCCGAGCCAACGCTGGCGACCAGCCTTGCCGATGACGATGTTCTGGTTGTCGGGGTTGCTGACCGCGCCGACGGTGGCCAGGCATTCGCCCGATACGAGACGCAGCTCGCCCGAGCTGAGCTTGATCTGGGCGTAGCCGGCATCCTTGCCGACGAGCTGGGCATAGTTGCCGGCCGAGCGGGCGAGCTGGCCGCCACCGGCCTTCTTGAGCTCGACGTTATGGACGATCGTACCGACCGGCATGTTGCCGAGCGGCATGGCGTTGCCCGGCTTGATATCGACGCGCTCGCCGGAGACGACCTGATCGCCCGCCTTCAGGCGCTGCGGCGCCAGGATGTAGGCGAGTTCGCCGTCGGCGTACTTGAGCAGGGCGATGTACGCGGTGCGGTTGGGATCGTACTCGATGCGCTCGACCGTGCCGACGACGTCGAACTTGCGACGCTTGAAGTCGATGATGCGCAGGCGGCGCTTGTGCCCGCCACCCATGTGGTGGCTGGTGATGCGGCCGTGATTGTTGCGCCCGCCGGTGTTGTGCTTGCCGACAGTCAGCGCCTTGACCGGCTTGCCCTTCCAGAGGCCCGTCCGGTCGACGATGACCAGCTGTCGGAGCGACGGCGTGATCGGCTTGTATGTCTTGAGTGCCATCTCTCGTTCCCTTGTCCTACAGGCCCGTGGTCACGTCGATCTTGTGACCATCGACCAGCGAGACGATCGCTTTCTTCCAGTCGCTCCGCACGCCCGGCCGGCCGCGGAATACCTTGCTCTTGCCCTTGACGGTGACGGTATTGACCGCCTTCACCTTGACCTTGAACAGACCTTCGATGGCCTGCTTGATCTCGGGCTTGGTCGCGTCGGCGGCGACTTTGAAGGTCACCTGGCTGTGCTCGGAGCCGTTGGTCGTCTTCTCGGTGATCAGCGGCGCACGAATCACTTCGTACATGCGCGCCCGCGAGACGGTCTCGGCCTTGTAGCGCTTGGCGCTCATTGCAGACGCTCCTCGAGATGCTTGACGGCATCGCGCGTCAGCACGAGCGTGTCGCGACGCAGGATGTCGTAGACGTTGACGCCCTGCTGCGGCAGCACGTCGATGTGGGCGATGTTGGAGGCCGCCCGCGCGAAATTGGTGTCGACCTCGGCGCCGGCGATGATCAGCGCGCTCGAGATGCCGAGCTTGCCGAAATGGGCCGTCAGCTTGGCCGTCTTCGGCTCCGCCAGGGCGGCCACCTCGACGATGATCAGCTTGCCTTCGGCCGCCTTCGACGACAACGCCGACCGGAGCGCCAGCTTGCGGACCTTCTTGGGCAGGTCGCTGGCATGGCTGCGCACGACGGGCCCGAACGCCTTGCCACCGCCGCGGAACTGCGGGGCCGCCTCGTTGCCGTGACGGGCGCGACCAGTGCCCTTCTGGGCGTACATCTTCTTGGCCGTCGCCGTGACTTCGGCGCGCCCCTTGGTCTTGTGCGTACCCTGCTGGCGGCGCGACAGCTGCCACACGACGCAACGATGCAGGATGTCCTTGCGGACGGGCACGGCGAACACCGCGTCGGCGAGATCGATCTCGCCGGCACTGCCGCCTTCAATGGTTTTGACCGCGATCTTCATGATCTGATCCTTAAGCCTGCGGAGCGGCGTCGGCCGCCGGAGCTGCCTCGACCGCCGGAGCTGCCGCATCGGCTGCCTTGCGCAGGCCGGCCGGATACGGGGCATCCTTGGGACGAGCGCGCTTGGAGGCGTCCTTGACGATGACGTAGCTGTTGTTCGCGCCAGGGACGGCGCCGGAGACCAGCAGCAGGCCCTTCTCGTCGTCGACAGCGACGACCTTCAGATTCTGCGTCGTCACGCGCTCGCTGCCGTAGTGGCCGGCCATCTTCTTGCCGGGGAAGGTGCGGCCGGGATCCTGGCGGTTACCGGTTGAGCCATGCGAGCGATGCGAGACCGACACGCCGTGGCTGGCCTCGAGGCCGTGGAAGTTCCAGCGCACCATCGAACCGGTGAAGCCGCGGCCGATCGTGGTGCCGACGACGTCGACGAACTGGCCGGCCACGAAGTGGCTCGGCACCAGCTCGGCGCCGACTTCGAGGATGGCGTCCTTGGCGACGCGGAATTCGACGAGCTTCTTCTTCGGCTCGACCTTGGCCTTGGCGAAGTGACCGCGCATCGGCTGGGTCACGTTCTTGACCTTGGCCTTGCCGTAGCCGAGCTGCACCGCGGTGTACTTGTCCTTCTCTTCCGAGCGGACGGCGACAACCTGCAGCGTTTCCACCTTCAGAACGGTGACAGGCACGTGCTCCCCGGCGTCGTTGAAGACGCGGGTCATGCCGACCTTTTGGGTGACGAGACCGCAACGCATGGTCTGTTCCTCTTCCCTTGTCCCTGCTCGCTCAGGCGCCGAGCTTGATTTCGACGTCGACGCCGGAGGCGAGGTCGAGCTTCATCAGCGCGTCCACCGTCTGCGGCGTCGGATCGACGATATCGAGCACGCGCTTGTGCGTACGGATTTCGAACTGCTCACGCGACTTCTTGTCGATGTGAGGCGAGCGGTTGACCGTGAACTTCTCGATCCCCGTCGGCAGCGGGATCGGTCCGCGTACCTGCGCACCCGTCCGCTTGGCCGTGCTCACGATCTCGCTGGTCGACGAATCGAGCACGCGATGATCGAAGGCCTTCAGCCTGATCCGGATGTTTGTGTTGTCCATGGCCATGATGCTTGCCCGTCGCGTCAGTTGTTTACTTTACGACTTTGGTGACGACGCCTGCGCCGACGGTCCTGCCGCCCTCGCGGATGGCGAAGCGCAGGCCCTCGTCCATGGCGATCGGCTGGATCAGCTCGACGATCAGACGCGCGTTGTCGCCCGGCATCACCATCTCCGTGCCCTCCGGCAGCGTCACCACGCCCGTCACGTCGGTCGTGCGGAAGTAGAACTGCGGACGGTAGTTGGTGAAGAACGGCGTGTGACGGCCACCCTCCTCCTTGTTCAGGATATAGGCCTCCGCCTCGAAGTTCGTGTGCGGCGTGATCGACCCCGGCTTCGCCAGCACCTGACCGCGCTCCACGTCCTCGCGCCCGACACCGCGCAGCAGGGCGCCGAT
>JAUXST010000518.1 GCA_030679805.1 Reyranella sp.
GATGCGCCGGGCACGTCGAACCTGTGGGAGGAGTACCAGGCCTGGCGCGGTGGGCCTGAGGAGAAGAAGGCGCTGGAGTCGGGCCTGATCGGCTCGCCGGAGACGATTGCCAAGAAGCTGCGCCAGTTCCAGGCAAGCCGCGTCGACCAGGTGATCCTGCTCAACCAGGCGGGCAAGACCAGCCACCAGGACATCTGCGAATCGCTCGAACTGTTCGCGAAGGAAGTGATGCCGGAATTCCACGCCGCCGAGCCCGAGCACGCGGCGTGGAAGCAGAAGGTGCTCGACCGCGAGATCGTGCTGGAAGATCTCGAAGTCGCGAAGTACGACATCTTCAGCCATCAGAACGAACACATCGTCCGTCTTACGCCCGAGCAGCTGAAGCAGAAGATGGCGGAGAAGGAAGCGGCCGCGAAGCGCGCGTGAGCGTGAGCCACGTTCCCGTCCTGATCGCCGGCGGCGGGCCGGTCGGGATGACCTTGGCCCGCACGTTGGCGCTCTACGGCGTGCGGTGCCTGCTGGTCGAGCGCAACCCCACGACCACGCGGCATCCCAAGATGGACATCACCAACGGCCGCTCGATGGAGCTTTTTAGGCGCATCGGCGTCGCCGACAAGCTGCGTGCCGTCGCCGTGCCGGAGGAGAACAACTTCGACATTTCCTGGATTACTTCTCTCGTGGGTCGCGAGCTGCACCGCTTCCGCTATCCGAGTGTCGTTGAGAAGCGCGCCGAAATCCGTGCCCGCAACGACGGCACCCAGCCGCGCGAGCCCGCCATGCGGGTGAGTCAGGTGATGATCGAGCCCGTCCTGCGCGACGCCATCGTGGATCATCCGCTGGTCGATGCACGCTGGGGCGTCGCCTTCGAGGATTTTCAGCAGGACGAAACCGGCGTCACCGTCACGCTGCGCAGCCAGGAGACCGGTGCCACTGAGCAGGTGCGTTGCGATTTCCTCGCCGGCTGCGACGGCGGCACCAGCGCCGTGCGCGAGCGGCTGGGCATTGCGCTCGAAGGCCGTGCCGCCGTGGCGCAGCGCTACATGGTCCACTTCCGCTCCGAGGCGCGCGAGCTGCTGCAAGCCTTCGGCATCGCCTGGCACTACCAGACCGACCGCGGCACGCTGATCGCCCAGGACGACAAGGACACCTGGACCCTGCAGACGCGGCCGCCGCCCGGGGTCGATCCCGCCGCCGTTGATCCGAATGCCATCCTCGATGCCTGGGCCGGCCGTGCCTTCCCGCGCGAGATTCTGGTCGCCAATCCCTGGTTCACGCACCTGTTGCTGGCCGAGCGCTACCAAGATGGTCGCGTCTTCCTCGCCGGCGATGCCGCGCACCAGTACATCCCGACCGGCGGCTACGGGATGAACACCGGCATCGGCGATGCCGTCGATCTCGGCTTCAAGCTCGCTGCCACCGTGAAAGGCTTCGCCACGCCGGGCCTGCTCGACTCCTACGAACGCGAGCGGCGGCCGGTTGGCTATCGTAATCGCCTCGCCTCGGAGCGCCACACCGGCGTGCGCCTGAGAATCGCCGAACTCTACCAGAGCGAACGCGATCCCGAGGCGCTGGGCCGTGCCATCGCGGCGCT
>JAUXST010000526.1 GCA_030679805.1 Reyranella sp.
GCCTGAACGCACGCAATCCCGATACAAATGCCTGGGCGAAAATGGAACGCAGCGAGGTCTCCCTCGCGGGCTTCGTCGATCTGTTCGAGGCCGAGGCCCGCGAGCAAGGCCACCAGCTCGACGGCTGGCGCGTCCTGCAGTCGATAAGCGGCGACATTCGGCCGCAGATGGTGGAGGCGCTCCGCCGCTGCAAAGCAGCCTTTCGGGTGGCCTGCATCACCAACAACATGAAATCGGGGGAAGGTCCGAGCATGGCGCGCAGTCCGGAGAAGGTGCGGGCCGTCGCCGAAATCATGGCTCTGTTCGAGCATGTCGTGGAATCGAGCCGGCTTGGCCTCCGCAAACCCGACCCCCTGATCTACCGCCATGCCTGCGACCTGCTCGAAGTGCCGCCGCAGAACTGCATCTATCTCGACGATCTCGGCATCAACCTGAAGCCGGCACGCGCCATGGGCATGCGTACCATCAAGGTCGGCGATCCCGACGAGGCGATCGCCGAACTAGAGGCGATGGTCGGCATTCCGCTGCGAGGCTGAGCGGTGAAGCGCGTCGCGCGTCCGATCACCGCGAAGTACCTCCAGAACGCCGCGACGTTCTACCTCGAGCGCTACCCCAGTACGGCCGAAGGTCTGCGCCGTGTCCTCAGCCGGCGCGTCTCCAAGGCCCGGATGCTCGAAGCGCCGGTGATGGAGAACGTGAAGCAGGCAATCGACGCCATCGTCGCGAAGTTCGTCGATGCCGGCGTGATCGACGACAAGGCCTTCGCCCAGACCAAGGCGCGCTCCCTGCACCGACGCGGCACCTCGAGCCGCGTGACGCGCCAGAAACTGAAAATGGCCGGCGTCGACGGCGACACGCTGGACGCAGCGATAGAGGGACTGGATGTCGAACTCGACGTCACGCCTACCCAGCGCGAACAACGTGCGGCCGCGGCCCTGGCGCGACGGCGGCGCCTCGGGCCCTATCGCCCGGCCGAGGCCCGCAAGGACCATCGCCTGCGTGACCTCGCCACCATGGCCCGCGCCGGCTTCGCCTATGACGTCGCCAGGAAGGTTGTCGACGCGGCCAGTCCGGACGCGCTGGA
>JAUXST010000529.1 GCA_030679805.1 Reyranella sp.
GTAAGCCGCCGCCATCACGCCCGAGGCCGGACCCGACATCACGGTATTCACCGCCGCATGGGCAATGAGCTGCGAGGAGATCGTGCCGCCGTTGCCCTGCATCACCAGCAGGTCGCGGTTAAAGCCCTTGGCCGAGAGTTCAGTGCGCAGGCGCGTCAGATAGCGGTCGAGTACTGGCTGGACCGAGGCATTCACCGCCGCCGTCACGCCGCGCTCGTACTCGCGGTACTCCGAGAGAATGGCGTGACCTGCCGTGACATAGGGATTGGGCCACAGCCCGCGCACGATCTCGGCAGCGCGCCGCTCGTGCGTCGGATTGATGTAGCTGTGCAGGAAGTGGATGACGACGGATTCGCAACCCAGCGCCAGAAGCTTGCTTGTGGCCTCAGCGACGGCGGTCTCATCCAGCGGCACGAGCACCTTGCCATCGGCGTCCATGCGCTCCGGCACTTCGAGTCGCAGCTCGCGCTCGATCAGCGGCCTGAAGATGCCGCGCAGGCCATAGGGCTGCGGCCTAGTGCGGCGGCCGAGTTCGAGCACGTCGCGGAAGCCCTTGGTGGTGATGAGCCCGACCCGGGAAATCTTGCGTTCGAGCAATGCGTTGGTCGTGGTCGTGGTGCCGTGGACCACGGCCTGCAGCGTGGCCGGATCGGCGCCGGCTGCGGCCAGCGCCGCCATGAAGCCGATCGCCTGGTTGTCGACCGTCGTCGGCACCTTGGCGAGCTTGACCACACCCGAGACCGCGTCGATCGCCAGCAGGTCGGTAAAGGTGCCGCCGACGTCGATGCCGACCGTGAGGGAACGCTTTATAGCCATGATCAAATCGAGAGATACTGTTCACGAAGGGAGGCGTCCGAGGCGAGTTCGGCCATCGTCCCGCCGAAGCGGATCTGGCCCTTCTCGATGATGTAGGCGCGGTCGGCCACGGCCTGGGAGAAATGCAGGTTCTGCTCGCACAGCAGCACCGAGAGCCCCTCGCCCTTCAGTGTCCGGATGGAGTTGGCCATCTGCTCGACGATGATGGGCGCCAGGCCCTCCGACGGCTCGTCGAGCAGCACGCAGCTCGGATTGCCCATCAGGGTGCGGGCGATGGTGAGCATCTGCTGCTCGCCCCCCGACATGCGGTCGCCCGGCCTGTCCCGCATGCCGGCGAGGTTGGGGAAGAGCGCGAAGAGCCGCTCCTCCGTCCAGACCGGCGCCGCGCCGCGTCCGCCCTGGCGGCCGACCTCGAGGTTTTCCATCACCGTGAGGTCGGTGAAGATACGGCGCTCTTCCGGCACGTAGCCAAGGCCCAGGCGCGCGATGCGGTAGGGCGGCAGGCGTTCGATGCGCTGGCCGCCGAAGGAGACCTCGCCCTTCGCCGGGGGTACCAGCCCCATGATCGCCTTGAGCGCCGTCGACTTGCCCGCGCCGTTGCGCCCCAGCAGCGCCACGACCTCGCCCGGCCGCGCCTCGAGCGACACGCCGTGCAGGATGTGGGCGCGGCCGTAGAAGGCATGGAGATCAGTGACCGCCAGGATCGGGGGGAGCGTCAATGCGTGCTCCCGAGGTAGACCGCACGCACGGCCGCGTTGGCGCGCACTTCCGCAGGCGTGCCGCCGGCGATCAGCTCGCCGCGGTCGAGCACGATGATACGGTCGGCCTGGGAGAACACGACGTCCATGTCGTGCTCGGTGAACAGGACCGCGATGTTGCGCTTGCGCGCGAGGCCGGCCGTGAGCTCCATCAGCGCCACGCGCTCCTTGGGCGCCATGCCGGCGGTCGGCTCGTCCATCAGCAGCAGTCGCGGTTCGTTGGCGAGCGCCATCGCAAGCTCGACGCGCTTGAGATCGCCATAGGCCAGCACGCCGCAGGGCCGCTCGGCCTGGTCGAGCATGCCGACCTGGGCCAGCAGCGCATCGGCTTCGGCGCGGAATGCGGCCCCGAAGCGCCGGAACAGCGAGCGCAGCCGGCTGGCATGGGAATAGAGCGCCATCTGGACGTTTTCGCGCACGCTGAGCGACACGAAGGTCGCCGTGATCTGGAAGGTTCGGCCCACGCCCAGCCGCCAGACGGCGCGCGGACGTAGCCCCACGATATCGCGGCCGGCCAGCCGCACGATACCGGCGTCGGGCACGAGTTGGCCGTTCAGCATGTTGAAGCAGGTGCTTTTGCCGGCGCCGTTGGGGCCGATCAACGCCAGCATCTCGCCGGCCGTGATGGCGAAGGAGACGTCGGCCACGGCCTGCACGCCGCCGAAGGCCTTGTGCAGCCCTTCGACCTGGAGGACGGCGTCGCTCATGCGCGCTGCTCGCGCCAGCGCAGGAACAACACCTTCAGGCCACCGACCAATCCCTGCGGGAAGAGCAGCACGATCAACAGGATCACGCCACCCATGACGGCGCGCCAGAACTCCGTATGGCGGGCAACGGCGTCGCGCAGCCAGGTGTAGATCGCCGTGCCCACCACCGGGCCGGTCAGCGTCTCGACGCCGCCCAGCAACACCATGATCAGACCGTCGGTCGACTGGCCGATCGAGATCGTGGAGGGTGAGATGCTGCCTTTTGAGAAGGCATAGACAGCGCCGGCGAGGCCCGCCAGCGCGCCCACGAGCACGAAGGCCGCCCACTGAAAACCGCGCAGGTCGATACCGATGGCCTCGGCGCGTAGGGGGGAATCGCGGCCGGCGCGGAGCACGAAGCCGAAGGGCGAAAACAGCACCCGCCACAGAAGCGCGATACCCGTCCCACAGCAGGCGAGCGCCAGATAATAGTACGTGGTCTTGTCGGCGAGCCAGGCCGACGGCCAGATGCCGAAGACGCCGTTGCTGCCGCCGGTGAGGGAATCCCACTGGAAGACGATCGACCAGCTGATCTGCGCAAACGCAAGCGTCAGCATAGCGAGATAGACGCCTGAGAGGCGAACGCAGAACCAGCCATAGACGACAGCGAAGGCACCGGCGCAGAGCGGCGCCAGCAGGAGGGCCGCTTCCATCGGCAAGCCGGCGCGCTTGAACAGGAGCCCGGCAGCATAGGCACCGAGACCGAAATAGGCGGCATGGCCGAACGAGACCATCCCAGCCGGCCCCATAATGAAATGCAGACTGACCGCGAACAGCGCGAAGCAGACGATGTCGGTCAGCAGGATGGTGACGTAGCGGTCAGCGACCAGAGGCACACCGACCAGCAACGCCACCCAGACCAGCGCCATCGTCCACGATGGCGCGGTGAGTGGTGGCGCCGGATCGGCGGCAATGCGCTGCACCGCCTGCGGCTTGCCAAGCAGGCCGTAGGGCCGTGCCACCAGCACCAGCGCCATGATCAGGAACTCGACCACGAGGGTGAGCTTGGAAAAGGAAACCTCGAAGCCAAACCAGGTCACGGTGCCGATGCCGATGCAGAAGGCCTTGGCGACACCGATGATGACGGCGGCCAGGAACGCGCCGCCGATGCTGCCCAATCCACCGACCACGGTGATGACGAAGGCATCGGCGATGACTGCGAGGTCGAGGTCGAGGTTGGCGGGCTCGCGCGGGATTTGTAGTGCGCCGCCCAGTCCCGCCAACACGGAGCCCACGAATAACACCGACGTGAAGAGCTTGGCCTGGTCGACGCCGAGCGCCCCCACCATCTCGCGGTCCTGGGTGGCAGCCCGCACCAGCGCGCCCCAGCGCGTGCGCGTCAGCAGCAGCCACATGACGCCCAACACCACGGGGCCGATGGCGATCAGCAGCAGGTCATAGGCCGGAATGCGCTTGCCCAGGATCTCCACGGCCATGGAAAGGCCGGGTGCGCGCGGCCCGACCAAATCCTCGGCGCCCCAAACGAACAGCGCGATGTCCTTGATTACCAGTACGACGGCAAAGGTTGCCAGTAGCTGGAACAGTTCGGGGGCACGGTAGATGCGGCGCAGTACCAGCACCTCGATCAGGATGCCAGTGACCCCGACCAGCAGCGACGCAACAACGACCGCACTCCAGAAGCCTAGGGGCGTGCGGCCCAGCGCCTCGATCAGGCTGTAGGCGCCGTAGAGCCCCAGCATGTAGAGCGAACCGTGGGCAAAGTTCACGATCCGCGTCACGCCGAAGATCAGCGACAGGCCGGCCGACACCAGAAACAGAGACGAAGCGGCGGCCAGCCCGTTGAGGAGCTGGATGATGATGGAGGCGAAGGTCATGCGGACCGCGGTCCCCCTCCGGCCCTTCGGGCCACCTCCCCCGTCAGGCGGGGGAGGGTTGGGGAGGGGAAAGGCATCAAAGCCGTTGCCGTCAGTTTTTCGGCCTCATCTTAAGGACCTCGGCATCGCTCGGCAGCGCGTCCTTGCCATCGACGAAACGCCATTCCTTCATGTAGCCCTTGCCGTCCTTGACGCCGATGCGGCCGACATAGGCGCCCATCGTCGATTGATGGTCGATCGGCCGGTATTCGATCATGCCGAACGGGGTCATGAGCGTGAGCCCGCTTGCCGCGGCGATCAGCTTGTCCTGGTCGAGAGAGCCCGCCTTCTTGATCGCGGCGACGGCCGACATCACCGTCGAATAGCCGACCACGGACCCCAGTCGCGGATAATCCTTGAACTTGGCCTGGTAGGCCGTGAGGAACTTGGTGTGCTCCGGCGTCTTGATCTCACTCCAGGGATAACCCGTCACGTACCAGCCGTTGGGGGCCTCCTCCTTCAGCGGATCGAGATATTCCGGCTCACCGGCCAGGAGGTTGAACACCTCGACGCCCTTGAACAGGCCACGCGTCTGTCCCTCGCGCACGAACTTGGCGAGGTCGGCGCCGAACAACGAGGAGAAGATCGCATCGGGCTTGGCATCGGCCAGCGCCTGCGCCACGGCGCCGGCGTCGATCTTGCCGAGCGGCGGAGCCTGCTCAACCACGAACTCGACGTCGGGCTGCTTCTCTTTGAGGAGTTTCTTGAATGCCGCCGTCGCCGACTGGCCGTATTCGTAGTTGGGATAGACGATCGCCCAACGCTTCTTCTTGAGCTTGGCAGCATCGGCAATGAGCATCGCCGTCTGCATGTAGGTCGAGGTGCGCAGGCGGAACGTGTACGGGTTGCCGGACTCCCAGACGATCTTGTCGGTCAACGGCTCGGCGGCGATGAACAGCACCTTGCGCTGCTTGGCGAAATCGGCGACCGCAAGCCCCACGTTGGACGGGAAGGTGCCGATCAGGAACGACGCACCTTCGCGACTCAACAGCTCCTCGGCGACGCGTACCGCATCGCCGGGATTGCCGTTGTCGTCACGGCTCACGATTTCGATCTTGCGGCCCAGCGCACCGCCCGCGGCGTTCACTTCCTCGACCGCCAGCTCGATACCCTTCTTGTAGGGTTCGAGAAAGGCCGGAAAGACCTTGTAGCTGTTGAGTTCACCGATCTTGATCGGCGTCTGTGCGCCGGCCGGGCCGAACATCGACAGCGCGACAAGCGCGGCCGTGCCGGCGAGCAAGTTGTTACGGGTCAGCATGACATCCCCCTCTTTGAAACTGTGAAACGCTCCCTGAACCGAGCGTAGCGAGCCCGGCCCATATCCCACAAGCACTCAGTCGGCAAAACTCGACCGCGCCTGTATCCCCCAGTGCCCGTCCTGACGGGTCACAATGTAGATCGTCTCGAAGCGGCCGATCAGCGAGCCGTCCTTCTTCCAGCGGCTGAATTTCACCTTCAGATGGACCTTTTTGTCGCCGACATGGATGGGCGTGCGCTCGTCCCATTTGCTGTGGTCCCAGCCGTCGCCGGCCCGGGCGACGAAGTCCTGGAGCCTGTAGTCACCATGGTTGGGCCAGACGACGACCTTGCCGCCGGCCAGCCGCACGTGCGGGAAGTTGCAGGCGGCGTTGACGCCTGCTTCGTCGCCACGGTTGAGCGCCGCCATGTAGTCGTCGAGCGCACCGAGCGCTCGGCCGAGGGCATCTGTCATTCTGTCCTCGTCTCGGCAAGTGCCGTATCGCCAGCTTCGATGCGCCAGCGCCCTTTCAGCGACAGGGCCGCGCTGTCGATCATGCCACAAAGCCTCAACCGCCGGGCTTCGAGCATGCCACGGTCCAGGGCCTCGGCGACCTCGGCCGGCGACAACTCGCCCACCGCCACGGTCACCGGAAGCGTACCGAGGTCGCTGTCTGGATCGATCTCGCACGCCGGCTGACGACGAATAGCCGGCGCGTCCAGGTTCACGGCGTTGGCGACCAGGGTCGCGGCAGCATCGGCCGCCGCCGCCGTCGTCGCCAGGACCGTGGCCGAATCGGCAATGCCGAGCGAAAACGACCGGCCGCCCCGGCCCGATGTCGCGATGCCGCGCACCGGCCGGTCATGATGCAGGGTCGCGAACCCTGAAAGATGCGGCGCCTGGAGGTCGGCGACGATGCCGGCCCGCAACTGCTGGCCCGGCGCCAAATGGATCGCGATGTCGCCACCGTCGTTGACGTAGGCCTTGTCGAGCGTGCGCCCGCACACCAAGGCCTGCAGCATCTCGTCCGCGACGGCGCCGGCGACAGCCGCCATCGGCGTGATGTAGATCGCGCGATGTGGCCATACCGCCTCGGCCATACGCCGCGCCACTGATCCCTGAAACTGCGGCGCGGCCCCGCCGACCGGCCGACGCAACGTTGGCAGCTCGTTCGCCAGGCCCGGCAAGACGTCGCCAAAGCGCTCGACGGCCTGAGCGTACGCGCGCTCGACTTCGACACCGGCGCCGAAGGCTTCGATGATGAGATCGATCGGCCCCTCCTGCAGATGCAGTCGGCCGTCGGGAAGGCGCGCCGCAATCGCACCACTCATCGCTCATCCCTGTCGAGACGCCCCTGATCGACCCGGACGTGGCCGGCACGGGCGATGGCACCCTCCAGGGTGACGGTCCGCGAGGCATAGCCGCCCAGGGCGGCATAGTCTTCGGCGCGCAAGGTGAATTCGATCGGCGCCACCAATGCCGGTGTCGGCACATAGCCGAAGGAGTTTTCCGGCATGCGCGCCACATCGACCATCAAGGTGATGCCGCCGCCCGGCCAGACATAGGCCGGCACACCACCCAAGGTCACCTTGGTCAGCGCATCGCGCACCGAACGGGTGAGCCGCACGGGATTTTCCGTGACGCCGGCGCGCAACGAACCACCGGCGCCCGCCATGAACAACACCGTGCAGAGCGCAGGCTCGCAATTCTCGGCGATGCGCTCGACCACGAGGCGTACCGGATCCGGCATCGGCACGGCCTTCGGCGTCAGCTCCTTGTCGAGTTCGAACCATGCCGAATGCTCGCCCGTGGTCGAGACCATCAGCAGTCGAAGGCCGGGCCAAGCCTGCTTAGGATCGATCCGTTCGATGATTTCCAGTGGATCACTGACATCGGTGCCACCCCAGCCCAGGCCGGGCTCGGCCACCTGGAAATAGCGGCCGGGCGTCGAGCGGCGGCCACGCACCCGGATCCCGGTGGGCTTCATGTCGAGAAAGGCACCGCCCTGGTGCTCGCTCAGCACGCCAGTGATGTGATCGTCGACCACGATCACCTCGTCGACATGGCCGTGCCATTGTGGCGCGAACATGCCGATGGCCGCCGAGCCACAGCCCACGCGCATGCGCTCTTCGACGACCCCATTTACGATCGGAGGCTTGTCGGCCTGGACGACAACGGTCGAGCCTCTGTCGATCGAAAGTTCGACAGCCTGGCGATTGCAAAGCGCCAGCAAGGTGTCGCAGGTGGCGACGCCTTCCTTCTTGCTGCCGCCGGTCAGGTGATGCACGCCGCCCAGCGACAGCATCTGCGAGCCGTATTCTGCGGTGGTGACGTGACCCACGGCCTCGCCCTTCACGCGCACCGCCGCCTGCTCGGGACCGAGGTAGCGGTCGGTGTCGATTTTCACTTTGACGCCGCAATAGCTGAAGATGCCCTCGGTGACGACCGTGACCATGTCGACGCCGTTGTGCTTCGAGGAGACGATGAACGGCGCTGGCTTATAGTCTGGATAGGTCGTGGTGGCTCCGATGCCGGTGACGAACGCGCCCTCGCCCTTGCCAAGCTCACCGCGCCAGGCGCCGCTGCCCTCGACGAAGGCAACGCGCGCCACGTCGGGCTTGGCCAGCAGTACCAGCGGATCGACGCGTACGAGCTTTCCGTCTTCGTTGGCATAGCGGTCGCAGGCCCCGGCGCGCCCCGGCCGGATTCGGCACAACACCGGGCAGGCGTCGCAGCGGACGATCCCGGCGTTGCGTTCGGCTTCCGTGAGCGAGATGTCGTCGCTCATGCCCCTGTCCCCTTCAGGGCGACGATGGCCTCGCGCAGGCGGTACGGCAACAAGGGAACACGGCGAGCGCGCACGCCGGTCGCGTGGTGGACCGCCCCCAGGATGGCCGGCGCTGTCGGCACCAAGCCGGGTTCACCCACGCCCTTGGCGCCGGAGGGACCCAGCGGCTCGCGATCCTCGATCAGGATGCACTCGATTTCCGGAACATCGCCGATCGTCGGGATCAGATAGTCGTGCAGGTTTTCGGTGCGGCCGGGCAGGAACTCTTCCATCAGGGCGAGGCCCAGGCCCTGGGCGATGCCACCCTCGATCTGGCCCTCCACCAGGGTGGGATTGATCGCCTTGCCGACGTCGTGGGCCGCCACGATGCGCAGTACCTTGACGGTGCCGAGCTCGATATCGACCTCGACCTCGGCCATTTGCGCGGCGAACGCATAGGTGGCGTAGGGGATGCCCTGGCCGTTGGCGTCGAGCGGCGTGGTCGGTGGATCGAACGTGCCTTCGCCCATCAGCGCGCCAGTCGTCGCGAGATCGATCGTGTGCAGCTCGGCGCTGTCGCGCACCGTAAGCTTGGCGCCCTCGAGCGACAGCACGGCATCGGCCCCAGCGTTGGCCAGACGCAGGATTTGCTGGCGGAGATCCTTGCCCGCGCCCTCAGCCGCCCTGCCCGATACCAAGGTCTGGCGCGAGGCCGACGTCTTGCCGGCGTCGGCTGTAAGATCCGTATCGCCCGCGACCAGGGCGAATTGCGCCGCCGGCAAGCCCAGCGCATCGGCTGCGATCTGGGTCAGGATGGTGTTGCTGCCCTGCCCGATGTCGACCGCGCCGCTATAGAGCGTAAGCGTGCCATCCGGCGACAGGCCGATCCGGATGCGCGACGGATTGGACATCGACGTGTTGCCGATGCCGTACCACATGCAGCCGATACCGACGCCGCGGCGGCGCATGCCGCCCCTTTCGTTGAAGGCCGCAACCTCGTGCTGGGCCCGGCGCCAATGCGGCCGCAATGCCTCCAAGCATTGGGCGAGACCAGCGGAATGAGCCAGCACCTGACCTGTCGCCGTCGTGTCGCCGACGCGGAGCGCGTTCCGGTGCCGGAATTCCAACCGGTCGATGCCGAGCTTGTCGGCAAGCTCGTCCATCATCGCCTCGTGGGCAATGGCGGCTTGTGGCACACCAAAACCGCGAAAAGCACCGGCTGGCGGGCCGTTGGTAAAGAAGGCCTCGCCCCAGGTCCGCACATGGGGAATGGCGTAGGGTCCCATGGCATGCACCGGCACGCGGTTAGCGACGGTCGGCCCCCACGAGGCATAGGCGCCGGTGTCGAAGGTCGCCGACACGTCACAGGCCGCCAGCTTGCCCTCGGTGTCGCAGCCGAACTTCGCCGAAATGCGGGCGGGATGGCGCTTTGTGGTGGCAGCCATGCTCTCGGGCCGGGTGTAGACGCAGGCCACGGGGCGCTTCAGCAGCCACGCCGCGACCGCGACCAGCGGCTGGACCGAGAGATCGAGCTTGCCGCCGAAGCCGCCGCCGCAGGCCGTCGGCACTATTCGTACGCTCTCCGGCCTGAGCTGCATCACGTTGGCGATCTCGTCGCGGTCCATGTAGGGCGTCTGGGTCGTGACATGGATTTCAATGCGACCGCCCACGCGCTGGGCCCAGCCGGCCTCGGGCTCGATATACGCGTGCTCGACAAAGGCCGTCTCGAACACGCCCTCGGCCACGGCGGCGCAGCCGGCAAAGGCCGCCGCCGCGTCGCCATGCCGCACACCACCATCCAACAGCAGGTTCTTCGGTCTATCGGCCTGGACCAGAGGCGCATTGGCAGCCGTCGCCGCGTCGATACCCATCACCGGTGGTTCGGGCACCCAGACAATCGGCACTTCGTCGTCGCGGATGGAGAGGACGGTCGCATGCTCGCCGACCAGTGCCAGCACCGCCTCGCCGCGATAGCGCACGAGTCCGTCGGCCAGCACCGGCTGGTCCTTGATGTCGGGATAGATGCCGAAGCCATTGAACGGCACGTCTGCGGCCGTCAGCACGGCGGCCAGCCGCCGGCGCAGCGGCGCCAGGTCGCCCAGCGTAAACCGGCCGCGCGCATGCGGCGAGCGCACCACCCGGATCCAGAGCGCATCGGCCGGAATGCCGTCGGCGCCGAACACGTCGCCGCCCGTGACTTTGGCGTGACCATCGACACGTGCCAGACGGGCGCCCACCGCGGCACCCACGGACGGCACCACCGGCGGTGCCGACTCGGCCACGGCCAGGACCGCGTCGACGATCTTGGTGTAGCCCGTGCAGCGGCAAAGCACGCCGCCCAGGGCATCCTCGATCTCGCCGCGGCCGGGTCGTGAAACCTGGCGCAGCAGTTCCTCGGCAGCCATCAGCATACCCGGCGTGCAGATGCCGCACTGGGCCGCACCATGGGCGAGGAAAGATTTCTGCAGTCGCGCGAGCGTGCCGTCGGCGCCGGCGAGGCCTTCAACCGTTTCGACGGTACGGCCTTCGACCTGGCCGATCGCGATCAGGCAGGCGCAGACCTGCCGGCCATCGAGCAGTACGGTGCAGGCGCCGCAGTCGCCCGCATCGCAACCGACCTTGGTACCGGTGAGGCCGAGATCGTCGCGCAGGGCGGCGGCGAGCCGTGTGACCGGCGGACCATTCCAGATCGCTGCCGTGCCGTTCAGGGTGAATGCCACCTTCACGGCGCGAACTCCGCCAGCAGGCGGCGCAGCAGGATGAGGACAGACTCGCGCCGATAATCCACGCTGCCGCGCATGTCGTCGATCGGAGTGAGAGGCTCGAGATGGGTCGGATCGACCCGGTCAGCCAGCTGTCGGTCGAGCGGCGCACCCACAAGTGCCGCCTCGAGCGCCGCAAGGCGCCGTGCGACCGCAGAACAGGCGCCGACGGCGATGCGGGCGGCGGCGACGCGGCCTTCAGCGACCTCGAGCGTGGCGGCAGCCATGGCGATCGAGATCACCAGATAACGCCGGGCCCCAAGCTTGAGAAACGCGCTACGTGCCGGATAGGCGGGCCTGGCCACGTGAAGGGCGACAACAAGTTCGCCGGGGCAGAGGTCGGTGCGGCGAGCGCCGGTGATGAACTGTTCGAGCGGCACGCGGCGTGATTCGGTACAACTTGCGATCTCGACTTCGGCGCCAAGCGCCAACAGGCCCGGCACGCCATCGGCAGCGGGCGAGGCGTTGCAGAGATTACCGGCCAGCGTGCCGGCGTTCTGGATCTGGCGACCGCCGACCTCACGCGCAGCCTGCTTCAGGCCGTCGAACATCGGCGGCAGGTCGGCCTCGATCAGCTCACG
>JAUXST010000530.1 GCA_030679805.1 Reyranella sp.
AGTGACCGCCGTTCGCTGCTCTATCTGCCTCAGGGGTTCGATCCGGCGCGGCCGGTCCTGATCGTGCTCTATCTCCATGGCCAGGGCGCCACGCTGGAGCGTGACGTGATGGTGCGCCAGGCCGTGCCGCGGCAGGTCGCCGAATCGGGTGTGAACGCCGTCCTGGTGGCGCCGCAGCTCGCGCGCGACGCCGGCGATTCCAGCGCCGGCAATTTCTGGCGCGGCGGCCACTTCGCCACCTATCTCGACGAGGCCGCGGAACGGCTGATGCGGCTCTACGGCGCCCGCAGTGCCGGCCGGGGGTTCAATCTCGCGTCTGTGGTGATCGTGGCCTACAGCGGCGGCTATCTCTCCGCCGCCTACGCGCTCGACCGCGGCGGCGCCAACCACCGCATCAAGGGCGTCATCTTGATGGATGCGCTCTACGGCGACGAGGACAAGTTCGCCGCCTGGTTCGCGGCCCGGCGCCGCCAGGCGTTCCTGTTGAGTGCCTTCACCGAGTCGACCCGCGAAGAGAACGCCACGCTGGAAGCGCTCCTGGCCAAGAAGCGTATTCCGGTGACGCATGGCCTGCCGCGATCGCTGACGCCGGGGACGGCGTCGTTCGTGCCCTGCGGCGGCCTCGACATGCATGGCGATTTTGTTACGCGCGCGTGGCAGGCGAATCCGCTGGAAAAAGCGCTGGCCCTGATTCCCGGTTTCGCATCCGTTCATGCTAAAAAGGGCGCATGAGCGATCCCCTGCGCCAGGAACTCCTGGATATCTTCGTTGGCCGCGCCACGCGCCGCTACGGATTGAGCGCCATCAACCAGCTGCAGCACGCGCTGCAGGCCGCGGCCCTGGCCGAAGCCGACGCGGCGCCTCCCGCCACGGTGCTGGCGTCGCTGCTTCACGATGTCGGCCACATGATCCATGACCTGGGCGAAGATCCAGCCTCGCACGGCGTCGACGACTTCCACGAGGAGTTGGGCGCCAAATGGCTGGCCGAGCGCTTTGGGCCTGATGTCAGCGAGCCGGTTCGTCTCCACGTCGCGGCCAAGCGCTATCTCTGTGCCGTCGAGCCCGACTACTTCGGCAAACTCTCGGACGATTCGGTGCGTAGCCTCGGCCTGCAGGGCGGCCCGATGTCGGCCGACGAGATCGAGGCTTTCCGCCGCCATCCGCAGCACGCCGAAGCCGTGCGCCTCAGGCGCTACGACGAGGGCGCCAAGGACCCCGACGCCCGCACGCCCGACTTCGATTACTACCTGCGCCACGTC
>JAUXST010000547.1 GCA_030679805.1 Reyranella sp.
TGGGCAACGAAGGCCGCCTCGTCATCGAGCGTGCGCAGATCGAAGTAGAGGGTATGGTCGGCGATCCTGCCGATGACGGGAATTGGCAGGCGGCGAAAGGCATCGGCCAGCCCGTCCAGTCCACCGCCCTTTCTTCTTGGGCCGCGGACCGCCAGCGCGAACGAAGCCAACAGATCGACCGGCAGGGCACCCGAGCCGATCTGGCCGCGGACCGGCTCGATGCCGGCTTCGGCGGCACTTCCCAGCGCTTTGCGCAGGCCCGGCAGCAAGCGCTCGGCCTGGGCCTGGATATCGGCCGCAGGTCGCGCCAACGACCGGATGGTGGGCAGACGTTCGGCCAGGCGTCCCGGATCGGCGTAGAGCCGCAGTGTCGCCTCGAGTGCTGCCAGCCGGACCTTGTCGAGGCGAAGGGCGCGCTTCATCGGGTTGCGCGCAATGCGTTCGATGAGATCCTTTCGGCCGACCACGAGACCGGCCTGCGGACCGCCGAGAAGCTTGTCGCCGGAGAAGGTAACGACATCGATTCCCGCCTCGATCGCCTCGCGCGCCGTGGGCTCGTGCGGCAGGCCCCAGGTTTCGAGGTCGGCCAGCGTCCCGCTGCCGAGGTCCTCGATCAGAGGCAGGCCCTTGTCACGCGCCAGCGCCACCAGCTCGGCCGCCGGCACCGACTTGGTAAAGCCTTCTATGGCGTAGTTCGACGGATGGACCTTCATGATCGCGGCAGTGTCGGGGCCGATGGCCGCCGCATAGTCCTTCAGGTGCGTACGGTTGGTGGTGCCGACCTCGACGAGGCGACAGCCGGCACGGGCCATGATGTCGGGAATGCGAAAGGCGCCGCCGATCTCGATCAGCTCGCCGCGCGAAACGATCACTTCGCGGCCGGCGGCCAGGGCATTGAGGACGAGCAGCACGGCGGCGGCATTGTTGTTGACGGCCGTCGCTGCCTCGGCCCCGGTCAGGCGGCGCAGCCACGGTGCGATATGGTCGTCGCGCTCGCCGCGCGCGCCGCCCGAGAGGTCGTATTCGAGGGTCGTCGGCGAGCGCATGGCGGCAACCGCCGCCTCGATCGCCTCCTCGGCCAGCAATGCCCGGCCGAGATTGGTGTGCAGCACCGTGCCAGTGAGGTTGAAGACGCGCCTCTGGGATGGCGTCACCAGGCCGCTCAGCCGCGCCGTGCACCAGCGCGCACAGGCAGTCTCGTCGGCGACGTCCGGCTTGCCGCGCCGGGCCTCGGCCCAGGCGCGCAGGGCCTCGACGACCAGCGGGCGGCCGGCGCGCTCAATCAGAGGTGCCAGCGCCGGCCATTTGGCCATGCGATCAACGGACAGTGGGCGAAAAGCGGAGGCGCCTTCGGCGCGGTCGGCACGCGACACGGATCAATTCCCCAGGACAGCCTTGCCGAATGAGCGGCAACCAGAAAGACAGGATGGCCCAGCCCGGCCCTGCGATCAATCGAAAGCCCCGGGGCGGCGCCGACCGACTTCTAGCCGCCGGGAGACTCCATGATCCCAAGCACGAAGGGGTTGGGCACACGGGAGAAGCCTTCCTCGCCGACCAGGACATCGAGCCCGAGGGAGGCGAGGTCGTCGGCGAGAGGCTCGAGGGCGCGCGCGCTGTCGAGATAGAAAACCTTCGAATAGCCGTGGCAGACCTCACAGCATTCGGCGCGGAGGTAGGCCGTGCCGGCCAGATTGCGGAACGAGACCTTGTCGGTACTGCCGCAGTGCACGCAGCGCACCCGCACGTAGCGCCACGACGTGGCACAGAGCGAGCAGTGAAGGTGCCGATGGCCGAACTTGGTGCCGCCGGGCGAGATGAGGCCGGAGACCGGCGGCGAGCCGCAGACGGGACACTGGCCGCCATCCGTCTCGCGCGCAGTGAAGTCGGCCGCATCGAGCAGGGCCGCCATGCGCGTCCAAGCAACCTGCAGCGCCGCCGCCACGAAGACCGCCTGCGCGGCCTCGCCCGCCGCGACGTTGCCGCCGAGATAGCGGTCGGCGAGCGCTTCGAGGTCGGTCGGGCTTGCCTGGCCGAGTGCTGCGCGCGCGTCCCGCGCCGGCGCCGGCAGGACATCGACATCGATCGTCTCCAGGATGCGGGAGAGCGCCACACGCCAGCTCTCGTCGCGGATCCAAGTCGACGGATCGAGCGGCGCCCGATGAACCAGTTGCGCCTTGGCAATCTCCGCCGCCCCCGGCAGGGAGCCTGGCGGCAAGCCGGCCAGCGCCGCATGCTGCGCCGTCACCAAGGCCGCGATCAGGCGCAGGAAGCCCTCCAGCTCGTGTCCGGGCGCGAGCGCCTGCAGGCGCGCGGCGCGGCGCGAAAAGACCGTCGCGAGACCAGGCAGGCGAACGGAATCGCTCTCAGCGGCCTCACCCAGTATGTTTTCGCCAAAACTGGTGGACGGGTTGTTCGGGCCGCTGCTCAGGGTTTGCCAACTTCCTGACGGAACCACTTGCGGTGATGCTTCCAGGCCCAGCCACCGGTAACGGAGCCTTGGGTCATGGCCCTTATCGTGCCCTTGACCCAGATTGCGGCATAGACATGCACGATCCAAATCAGGATGACGCCGATCGCACACAGCGCATGGATGACCGCCGAGAGCCGCTTCTGGTCGATCGTGGTGTAGGTCGCAAAATAGGTGTCCCACAACACGACGCCGCTGCACAGCAGCGCGAAGATGAGGATCGACTGGCCCCAGAAGACCAGCTTCTGACCGGCATTGTACTTGCCGACCTCGGGCAGCCCTTCCTCCTTGTTGTTGATCACCGCGCCGAGGTTCTTCATCCAAACCGTGTCGTCACGGTTCCACAGATTGAGCGTGAAGAAGCGGAAGAACAGGCCGAGGAAGCTGATCGCCAGCACGACGCCGATCCAGGGATGGATCACGCGCGTGAACTCGCCGCCGCCGAACAGGCCGGTGAGGAAGTACAGGGACGGATGGAACAGTGCCATCCCGCTCAAGGCCAGCAGGATGAGCGACACCGCGGTGATCCAATGATTGATGCGGGCGCCGGTGGTGTAGCGGCTTACCGGCTTGATGTGCTCGCTCATGCGCGATCCTTCCCGGCCGCCAGCTCGTCGGCTTTCGCCTCGTCGTGCTCTGAGACCGTGTTGGGTCCCTTGGTGATGTAGTGCAGGAAGCCGAAGGCGCCGGCGAAGGCGATGGCGGCCAGCGACAGGGGCTTCATCACACCCTTCCAGATACCGACCAGCGGGCTGATGTGCGGGTTGTCGGGCAAGCCGGCGTAGAGCGACGGCTTGTCGGCATGCTGCAGCACGTACATGACGTGGGTGCCGCCCACGCCCTGCGGATTGTACAGCCCGGCATTCTGGTAGCCGCGCGACTTCAGGTCGACGATACGCTTGCCGGCATGGGCGATCATGTCGTCCTTGGTGCCGAAATAGATCGCCTGGGTCGGGCAGGCCTTGGCGCAGGCCGGCGCCTGGCCGACCACGACGCGGTCGGAGCACAGCGTACACTTGTAGGCCTTACTGGTGGTCTGCGAGATGCGCGGGATGTTAAAGGGGCAGCCCTTCAGGCAATAACCGCAGCCGATGCAATTCTCCGACACGAAATCGACGATGCCGTTGGTGTACTGCACGATGGCGCCCGGCGCCGGGCACGCTTTTAGGCAACCCGGGTCGTCGCAGTGCATGCAGCCGTCCTTTCGGATCAGCCACTCCAGATCGTCGCCGTGCTCGTACTCCGTGAAACGCATCACGGTCCACGAGGCGGTCGTGAGGTCGGTCGGATTGTCGTAGGTGCCGTCGGTGTAGCCGATCGGCTGGTCGAGCTGGTTCCACTCCAGACAGGCGGCCTGGCAGGCCTTGCAGCCGATGCACTTGCTGACGTCGATCAGCTTGGCGACGGCAACTGCGGCGGGCTTGCCGGCGGCAGGCGGCGGCACGCTGGAGGCGGAGCGGCGGCGGAGATCGAGGGCTTGCAGGACGGACATTTCACCCTCCCCGATCAGGCCACGGCCGGCGAAGATGCCGGCGGCGTGGTTTTCTTCACATCGACCAGGAACGCCTTGTACTCGGGCGTATTGACGCTGGCGTCGCCGACCGGCGGCGTCAGTGTGTTGAGCGGGTACGACTTCCGGGTGAGGCCGATGAAGCCGAAATGGATCGGCAAGCCGATGACATCGCAGGGCTTGCCATCGACCATGATCGGCCGGAA
Source organism: Reyranella sp. (assembly GCA_030679805.1). Classification (GTDB taxonomy): domain Bacteria; phylum Pseudomonadota; class Alphaproteobacteria; order Reyranellales; family Reyranellaceae; genus Reyranella. Next base: position 4,184 of record JAUXST010000547.1, read on the forward strand.
GCGCTTGGAGACCGACGCCTTGGCCTTGATCATGCCGCGCTGGCTCGACACCTCGACCCAGTCGCCGTTCTGGATGCCCTTGGCCTTGGCCAGCCGCTCGCCCATCTCGACGAACATCTCCGGTTGCAGCACGGCATTGTCGTGGACGTTCTTGGTCCAGTAGTGGAAGTGCTCGGCGAGGCGATAGCTGGTCGCCACGATCGGGAACTTGTCGGGTGTGCCGAACGACTTGGCGTCGGCCGCGAACACCCGCACCGCCGGATTGGTGGTGACCTTCGGATGCAGCGGGTTGGCGATGTAGGCGTCCATCGGCTCGTAGTGCTCGGGGAACGGGCCGTCGGGCATGGCGCCGCGGGCAAAGAGCCTGGCCGTGCCTTCCTGGTTCATGATGAACGGGCCGACCGACTTGTCCGGCGCCATGGTGGGCGCGTAGTCGGGCACGTCACCCCCGACCCAGCGCGAGCCGTTCCACGTGATGTACTTCTTGCGCTCGCTCCACGCCTTGCCCGCGGGATCGGCCGAGGCGCGGTTGTAGAGGAGCCGCCGGTTGGCCGGCCACGAGTAGCCCCAGTTGGGATGGATGCCGAGGCCGGTCGGGTCGCTGGCGTCGCGACGCATCGCCATGTTTCCGGCCTCGGTATACACGCCGGTGTAGATCCAGCAGGCGCCCGACGTCTTGCCGTCGTCGCGCATCACCGCGAAGCCCGGCAGCAATTGGCCGGCCTTCAGCATTACCTTGGTGGGGTCGGCAGGATTCGGCAGATCCTCCAGGGCATAGCCGTTGATCTCCTTGAGGAGTTCGACCGGTTCGGGATGCGCGGGCTTCGCGTAGGCCCAGGTCGTGTTGACGATGGGATCGGGGAAAGCGCCGCCCTCCTTGGTGTAGAGGGCCCGCAGACGGCTGTGCAGATCGGCGATGATCTGGATATCGCTGCGCGACTCGCCGGGCCCATCCACCGCCTTCCAATGCCATTGAATGACCCGGCTGGAGTTGGTGAAACTGCCCTCGTCCTCGGCGTACGCCGTGGTCGGAAGCTGGAAGACCTCGGTCTGGATCGCCTTGGGATCGGCGTTGTGGAATTCGCCGTGGTTCTCCCAGAAGTGGGCCGTCTCCGTCTCCAGCGGATCGATGATGACCATCCATTTGAGCTTGGCGAGCCCGGCCTGGACCTTGGCCTTGTTGGGTGCGGCCATCAGGATGTTGAGACCCTGGCAGAACAGGCCGTTCATCTGGCCACCCGCCATCATGTCGACCATCTTCAGGACGTCGTAGGCGGTGTCGAACTTCGGCAGGTAATCGTAGGCCCAGTCGTTGTCCTTGGTCGCCGCGGCGCCGAACAGGCTCTTCTGCTGGCTGACGAAGAACTTGCGATAGTTCTGCCAGAAGCTGGTCTGGCCGGGACGGATCGGCTTGAAGGCGCGCGACTTCATGTAGTCGGCGAATGTCGTTTCCTTCTCCGTCGGCAGCACCAGATAACCCGGCGTCGATGTCGACAGCAGGGCGAAATCGGTGATGCCCTGGACGTTGGAGTGCCCGCGTAACGCGTTCACGCCGCCGCCCGGGATGCCCATGTTGCCCAGCAGGAGCTGGATCATGGCCATGCTGCGGATGTTCTGCGCGCCGGTCGTGTGCTGGGTCCAGCCGAGCGCATAGAGCGACGTCATCGAGCGCTCGCCGTTGGCCGTCGTGGCCATCAGCTCGCAGACCTTCAGGAACTTGTCCTTCGGCGTGCCACAGATGCGCTCGACCATCTCGGGCGTATAGCGCGCGACATGGGCCTTCAGCAGGTTGATGGCGCAGCGCGGATGCTGCAGCGTGTCGTCGACCTTGGCCATGCCCTGGTCGTCGAACTCGTAGTCCCAGGTCGAACGGTCGGCGTAGCTCTTCTTGGATGCGTCATAGCCCGCGAACAGCCCATCCTCGAACTTGAAACCTTCCCTGACGATGTAGGAGGCGTTGGTGAACGCCTTGACGTATTCCTGGTGAATCTTGCCGTTGCCCAGCAGGTAGCGCATGACGCCGGACAGGAAGGCGATGTCGGTGCCCGGCCGGATCGGCGCGTAAAGATCGGAGACCGCGGCCGAACGGGTGAAGCGCGGATCGACCACGATCAGCTTGGCGCCGTTGTTGGCCTTGGCTTCAGTGACCCATTTGAAGCCGCACGGATGGGCCTCGGCGGCGTTGCCGCCCATGATCAGAACGACATCGGCATTCTTGATGTCGTTCCAGCTGTTCGTCATCGCGCCGCGTCCGAATGTGGGGCCAAGACTGGCCACCGTCGGACCGTGTCAAATTCTAGCTTGGTCCTCCAAGGCTAGTATCCCGGTAGATCGGATGGCCTTGTAGGTGAGATAGCCCGCCTCGTTGCTGCATGAGGAGCCGGCGAAAAAGCCCGTCGTGAGCCAGCGATTGACCGTGACCCCATCGCGATTCTTGGTGACGAAATTCTTGTCGCGGTCTTCCTTCGCCAGCTTGGCGATGCGCTCCATTGCGAAGTCCCAGGTCACGCGCTCGAACTTGTTGGTGCCCGGCTTGCGATGCATCGGGTACTGGAGACGATTCGGGCTGTGGGCGAAACCGAGCGATGCCGCGCCACGCGGGCAAAGCGTGCCGCGATTGATGGGGTTGTCCGAGTCGCCCTCGACGTGGATGAGCTTCGGCTTGGCGTCCTTCGACCCATCGGTCGCCGAATAGACGAGGACACCGCAGGCCACCGCGCAATAGGGGCAGGTGTTGCGGGTCTCGGTCGCCTTTTCGAGCCTGAATGGTCTGACGCCCGCGGCGAGGCCTTCGCCTGCACCGATGAATCCCAAGGCGCCAACGGAAGAGGCGGCGAGTCCAGCCGCACTCACTTTCATGAATTGCCGACGTGTGACGGCCATGAACATCTCCATCCCTAGCGACGCTTTTTTTTGAGTGCTTGAGCACCTCGATTATTTCGAACGCGTCTCGACCAGTGAAACGCGGCAGCGTCACTGAATCAACAGAAAACCGCGAGGAAAGTGAAAAATCCCAATGTTGTGAACAACCTAGGGTTTGCGCTGCAGGCCCCAGGTTTCGGCCAGCAACTGCCCCATGCGCGCGGCGATCAACCGATTGCCGGGGCTTTCGTTGACCGCGTCCCGGGCGAAATGGATGTGGTCGGCGTAGATTGTACCCTTCTGGTCCGCGAAGATGTCGCCCAGGTCGAAAATCGGCAGGTTGCGCTCTCGCAGCGTCATCATGCCGGCCATGATCTTCCTGTAGAGGTCGCGATAGGACAGGTCGCCCACGACGCGCTTTTCTTCTTCCGTCAGCACCTTGCCCCAGGCTGGGGCCGGTTGCAGGAAGTAGGCTGTTTTCACATTGTAGTCGCGGGCCAGGGCTTCGATGCCCCGGACATACTTCTGATAGAGACTGAGCTGGACGGCGAAGGCAAGATCGTGATCGCGCCGTATGTCCTCGGGCATGGCGAACATGCCTTCCAGGGTCGTCTTCTTGTTCGACTTGAAACTGTCCTTGCCCTTGGCCGCGGCCTCGATACCGCGAATGACCATGTATGCCGCATGGGAGTGGCCGAGGATCGGATTGAGCGCCAGCGTCCCGGCCACTCGGCCCATCACCCAGCCGATGGCGGCATCGCCGAAATTCTCGTCAGCGACGAACGGGTTGACCTCGATGAAGTTGCTGAGGGGCCTCTCGAAGCGCGCCTGCGCGCCCGGCCAGAAGAAATAGTGCTCGTTGAAACCGTCGAGCGTCACCACGGCGTCGACGGAGGTGGCATAGAGCGCGAACAGGATGAAGGCCTGCGGCTCCTTCCACGCGCCATCGCCGCCGTTCAAGACCAGGAACGGCTTGCCGTTAGGGCTGACGTACTTCTTGTTCAGCTCCTCCTCGAAGTAGCGCGGCGCGGGCGGCGCCGCATTCTGTCCGAGCTGGGAGGCGACCGACCCGCCGGTCAGCAGGATCGTGTAGCGATCGGACCGCTTGAGCACGGTGAAATCGTCGCCGAACAGGCCGACATTGTTGACCCACGGGATGCCGCAAGGCGGGTTGGCATGGTGGACGAAGGCGACGTACGGGTGCGGAAAGAGTGTGTCGACGTAGCGGCACGCCGATCCCTTGGTCGCATCACGGACGTAGGTGTTCTGCGTCCGCTCGTAGAGTTCGGCGGCCGGCGTGTACCGGCCATCCTCGATGTACAGCCAGGCGATCGCGGTCACCTCGACCACCGCGAGGGCAAAGATGATGCCGATGACGACCGATATCCAACCGAAGATGCGCTGCTTCATCGCCGCCCTTCACCGCTTTGCGTTGCGGATCGCCTGCCAAACGCGGTGCGGCGTCGCCGGCATCTGGACATTGCGCACGCCGAGCGGCCACAAGGCGTCCATGATCGCGTTCATGACAGTGGGTGTCGAGCCCACCGTGCCCGATTCGCCCACACCCTTGGCGCCGATCGGGTTGGTCTTCGCCGGCACGCTGTCGTCCAGCGTGTTATTGAAGGCGGGGAACGTGTCGGCCCGCGGCATGGCATAATCCATGAAGGACCCGGTGATGAGCTGGCCGGTTTCGCGGTCGTAGACATTCTCCTCGAGCAGCGCCTGGCCGATGCCCTGGGCACAACCGCCGTGGATCTGCCCGAAGACGATGGGACGGTGCAGCGGCCTGCCGACATCGTCGACTGTCGTGTAGCGCTTGAGTTCGACCCGGCCGGTATCGGGATCGATCTCGACCTCGCCGACATGGGCGCCGTTCGGCCAGGCGATACCGTCCACCGTATTGACGTTCTCGATGAAGATGCGCTGTTCGGGCTGCTTCGCCGCCAGCTCACCGAAACCGATCCCGCGGTCCGTGCCGGCGATCGTGAACTTTCCCGCGGCATAGACGATATCCGCAGCACTTGCCTCGAGCGCGTCGGCGGCCAGGTCCTTGCCCTTGGCCACCAGCTTCTCGCTGCCCGACAGCACCGCCGAGCCGCCGATATAGGCCGAGCGCGAGCCCATCGAGCCCACGCCGCCCACGCGATCCGAATCGCCCATGGCGATCTCGATCTGCGACGGGTCGATGCCGAGTAGTTCCGAGGCGAGCTGGGTGAAGCTGGTCTGCAACCCCTGCCCCATGCCCTGGGTGCCCATCCAGATCGTGACCTTGCCGTCGGCCTTGACCTCGTAGTGCGCCATCTCGTTCATGACCATGGCACTGGTCCATTCGACGTAGGAGGCCAGGCCGCGGCCATAGAGCTTGCCGCGCTTCTCCGCCTCGGCCTTGCGGCCTGCGAAACCGTTCCAGTCGGCCACCTCGAGCACCTTCGTGAGGAAGAGATCGAAGTCGCCCGAATCGTACTTCTCACCCATCGCCGTGGTGTAGGGCATCTGCGCGGGCTTCACGAAGTTGCGCCGGCGCAGTTCGGCCGGGTCGATGCCGATCTGGCGCGACGCGGTATCCATCAGGCGCTCGAGGTTGAGGAGGCATTCCGGCCGGCCGGCGCCGCGATAGGCGCCGATGGTGGCCGAGTTGGTGAGCACGCAGGTGATCTTGAGATCGATGACGGGAATATCGTAGGTGCCGGTCGTGACCTTGGGGCCGACGAACAGCGGAATGGCGACGCCGGCGGGTGACGGGCAGGCGCCGACATTGGCGAAGGCTTCCATGCGCAGCGCCAGGATCCTGCCGTCCTTGTCGAGCGCCAGCGATGCCTTGTGGAGCTGGTCGCGGCCGGCGGTGGCGGCGGCGAATTCCTCGCTGCGCTCGGCGCACCATTTCACCGGGCGCTTCAGCACCTTGGCCGCCCACACCGCGACCGACTCGTCGGGCTGGATGCCGGTCCTCATGCCGAAACCGCCGCCGATGTCGCGCACCAGCACGCGCACCTTGTCCTTGGGCATTTTTAGAATGACGTCGGCCAGCGTATCGCGCGTGACCGAGGGATTCTGGCTGCCGATATGGACGACGAGGCGGTCGCCATCCCATTCGGCCATCACCGCACGCGGCTCCATGGCGTTCACGATCAGCCGCTGGTGCACGATGTCGAGCGACACGATATGGGCCGCCTGCTTGAAGGCAGCGTCGGACTTCGCGGCATCGCCGAAACGGTTGAAGCCCACGACATTGCCGGGCGCACCCTTCCAGACCTGAGCCGCACCGGGCTTCAGCGCATCCTCGATCTCGCTCACCGACGGCAGTTGGTCGTATTCGACCTCGACCAGTTCGACAGCGTCCTGGGCCTGCTCGCGGCTGTCGGCCACGACGGCGACCACCGCCTCGCCGACATAGCGCACGGCCTCATGCGCCAGCGATCGGCGCGGCGTCATCTCGGGCCTGCTGCCATCGGCATTGAGAAACATCGCCGGGAAGGCGAGAGCGCCGCAGCCTTCCTCGGCCATGTCCTCCCAGGTAAAGACTGCGACCACGCCGGGGGCCTTGCCGGCCGCCGCGGTATCGATCTTTACGATCCGGGCATGGGCGTGCGGCGAGCGCACCAGCACGACATGAGCCTGATTGGGACGGGTGAGATTGTCGGTGAAACCGCCGGTGCCGGTCAAAAGCCGATCGTCTTCAACACGCTTGATGTACTGAGCCTTGCCGAACGCCGCCATACTCTACTCCTCGACCAACTACCCACCCGTGGAACGGGCGGACTATAACGGCGAGGCGGCGTCCGACAAGCCAGTGAAAGGGCTGATTCCGCTGCTATTTTGCCGCTGCAGCGCCGGCCATGGCGACCTCGGCGTCCTGGTTGCTCATGACGCCCGACACGCCGATGGCGCCGATGATTTTGCCATCGACGATGATCGGCACGCCGCCCTCGAGCGGCATCACACCGGGCACCGCCAGCATCCGCAGACCGCCGCCGCCCTGGGCGACGACGTCCTGCAAGGCCTTGGTCGGCCGCCGGAGGTTGTTTGCAGTCACCGCCTTGCCGATGGCGATGTCGACGCTGCCGTGCTGGGTATTGTCCATCTTCGAGAACGCGGCGAGCTTGCTCGAACTGTCGACGATGGCGATGGCTACCGGCCAGTTGTTCTTCTTGGCTTCGGCCTCGGCGGCGGCCAGCGCCTTTTTAGCGGCATCCATCGAAATGCCCAACCCATAGGCCGGCGGCGCGGCCGGTGCCTGGGCATTCGATACGCACGGCAACGCAAGCAATGCGGCGGCCGCAACCGCAACGATGAGTCTGTTCATGGCGTTAACTCCCGGTTTTGCCACCTCTACGGGTGGTCCCGGGACTATGCCCAGCACGCGCGCGCGCCGGACAGGGCAGCGGCGGTCACATTCAGGTGAAAGGGCCGATGAAAGGATTCAGTGCCGCAGGCTGGGCATTTCCGGCAGTGGCACGACGCGGATACCGGCGGCCTCCAAACCCTCGCGAACTGCCTTGGACACCGTGACCGCGGTCGGGCCGTCGCCATGGACGCAGATCGAATCGACCTGGCAGGGAATGCGCTTGCCCGACGTAGAATAGATCGCCTGCTCGTCGACCATGCGCCGCACATTGGCCACCGCCAGGGCGGCGTCCTTGATCATGGAGTTGGCTTCCTTGCGTGGCGTGAGCAAGCCGGCATCGGTGTAGGTGCGGTCGGCGAAGACCTCCTCCGCCACCCGCAGGCCATGCTTGCGCGCGGCCTTGCCCTGCTCGGTATTGGCCTGGGCGAGGAAGATCAGGTCGCGATCGACCGCCTTGGTCGCCCGCGCGATAGCGTCCGACATCTCCGCGCTCTCCGCCGACATGTTGCCCATCATGCCGTGCGGCTTCATGTGGGTGACCTTGGCGCCGTGCAGCGCCGCAATCGCCTGCAGCGCCCCGATCTGGTACGCGATGTTGGCTTCCAGTTCCTTGACCGAGAGGTTGATCACCCGGCGGCCGAAGCCCTGGAGATCGGCGAAGCCGGGATGGGCGCCGATCGAGACGCCGTTCTGGGCGCAGAGTTTCACCGTATCCATCATGACCACGGGGTCGCTGGCGTGGAAGCCGCAGGCCACATTGGCCGAGGTGACGATCTTCAGCACTTCGCCGTCGTTGCCCATCACCCACGGGCCGAAGCTCTCGCCGAGGTCGGAATTGATGTTGACGAAACCGGCGTTGGTGGCGGCCATGGGAGACTCCCTGAATCGAAGGCGCTATCCTAGCAGATGTGAGCGTTCGGTACCTATCCTGCGGCGACACCGCCTTTACTGTCGAGTTCGGCAACGAAATCTCGCCCGAGATCAACGGCCGGGTGATGGCCCTCCATGCCGCCATCGGCCGCGCCAGGGAGGCCGGTGACCTGACCGGTGTCGTCGAGACCGTGCCCACCATGCGTTCGTTGATGGTGACCTACGACCCGCTCGCCGCCTCCAGAGCCGACCTGCAGCCCAGGATCGACATGCTGATCGCCCGCGGCCTGCCGACCGGCATGGCGAGCCGCCGCGTCACTCTGCCCTGCTGCTATGATGACGCCGAGTTCGCACCCGACCTGGCCGAGGTCGCCGAACGCACCAAGAAGACCGTGGAGCAGGTGATCGCCGCCCACCTTGCCTCGCCCTTCAAGGTCTATGTGCTGGGCTTCATGCCGGGGTTGGCCTATGTCGCCGGGCTCGATCGGAGCCTCTATCTGCCGCGGCGCGCGCAGCCGCGCGTGCGGGTGCCGCGCTCGTCGGTCGCCATCGCCATGGACATGACCACGATCTATCCGTTCGAGAGTCCGGGCGGCTGGCATCTGATCGGTCGCACGCCGCTCTGGATGTTCGACAAGCGTCGCGAGCAGCCGGTGTTCCTGGCGCCGGGCGATTCGCTGTCCTTCCAGAGGGTCGACCGCAAGACCTTCGACCGAATCGCCCACGACGTCGAAGCAGGGACGTTCGATTGGATCAAGCTGGTGAACGCACCATGACCATCCGGTCGATTCAGATGCTTTCTACTAGGTGGCAGCGGTCCAGCACCTCCCCCGCCATGCGGCGGAGAGGAACATGAACGTGAACGCATGAGCGCCGCGCTGAAAGTCGTGCGGGCCGGCCTGTTCGACACCCTTCAGGATCTCGGGCGCACGGGCTTCATGGCGTTCGGCATGCCGACCGCAGGCGCCATGGACCGGGTAGCACTCACCCTGGCCAACGCGCTGGTCAGCAATCCCGCCAACACCGCCGGCCTTGAGATCGGCGTCATGGGCCCGGACCTGCTGGTCGAGGCCGATAGCGTGCACGTGGCGCTGGTCGGGCCGCTCTCGCCCGCCCTGGTCGAGGGACCCGACACGCCGCCCAAGCCGATCGAATCAGACCGCAGCCATCTGCTGAAGCGCGGCCAGACGCTGCGGCTCGGCATGGTCGAGGGCTCGAGCACCGCCTATCTCGCCATCGCCGGTGGTTTCGCCCTGGCGCCCTTCATGGGCAGCCTGTCGACCTATCCCCGCGCCGGCGTCGGCGGCTTCGAGGGCCGCAAGCTGGCCGCGGGCGACGCCCTGCCGCTCGCCCGCGACCACGCAGCGCCCGGCGACGACCGCAAGCTCGCGGCTCCCTTCGACTACGGCCGCGGACCGGTTCGCATCGTCTGGGGTCCGCAGGAGGAATATTTCACCGACACGGGCCGACGCACCTTCGTGGAGGCCGACTATCGCGTCTCCAAGGAAGCCGATCGCATGGGCATCCGCTTCGAGGGCCCGGCCATCGAGCACGCCGTCAGCGTTGCGAAGGGCGGCGCAGACATCATCTCCGACGGCATCGCGCCCGGCGCGATCCAGGTTCCCGGCACTGGTCTGCCGATCGTCTTGCTGGCCGACCGGCAGACCGTTGGCGGCTACCCGAAGATCGCTACCGTCGCCTCGGTCGACCTGCCGCGACTCGGACGCCTGCTGCCCGGCCAGACGGTGCGCTTCCGGGCGGTCTCGGTGGAGGACGCCGAGAAGCTCCGGCGTGAACAAGAGGCGCTGCTCGTGCGTGCCATCGCGGACTTCAAGGTCGCCCGGCCGCCCGGCGGCATCGACCTCGCGCGGCTCTACGAAGAAAACCTGATCGACGGTGTCGTCTTCGCACACACGAAGGCCTAGACATCAACCCGACGCTCCCCGTTTCGTCCATCGGCCCTGCTCCGCGCATCGGCCCCATTCGCTGTAGCCGGTCGCAGCCGTCATTGGTACGAGACTTGACCGACATCTGAGCAAGACACCGCAACCGGACCTGGGAAACGCGAACATGAGCTGGCAACCGGAAATGGACGAGCTGCGCCGCCGCCAGGAGATGACGAAGCGCATGGGCGGCGCCGACAAGATCAAGCGCCAGCACGATGGCGGGCGATTGACCGTGCGCGAGCGTATCGACCGGCTGCTCGACAAGGACTCCTTCCGCGAGATCGGCAGCATCGCCGGCAAGGCCGAGTACGACGGCCGCAACGACCTGGTCGACCTGACGCCGGCTAATGCCGTCATGGGCCGCGGCAAGATCGATGGCCGGCCGGTGGCGGTCACCGGCGACGACTTCACCGTGCGCGGCGGCTCGGCCGATGCCACGATCAAGGAAAAATCCAACTTCATCGAACGCTACGCCAACCAGTACCGCGTGCCGGTTGTCCGCATGATCGAGGGATCGGGCGGCGGCGGCTCAGTGAAGACCATCGAGACGACCGGCCGCGCCAATGTCCCGGGCGTCAGCGGCTGGGAATGGGTGGTGCAGAACATGGGCACCGTGCCCACGGTGGGGCTGGGCCTCGGGTCGGTCGCCGGGCTAGGCGCCGCGCGGCTCGCCGCCACGCACTACTCGGTGATGGTGAAGGAAATCTCGGCGATGTTCGTCGCCGGCCCGCCGGTGGTGAATCGCCTCAGCGCCAAGCAGTACGACAAGCAGGAACTCGGCGGCTGGGAGATCCAACTTCGCGCCGGCGCGATCGACGAGGCCGTCGACAGCGAGGACGAGGCCTTCGCGGTCGCGCGCCGCTTCCTCTCCTACCTGCCTTCGTCCGTCTACGACGTCCCGCCGCGCGGCCCTCAGACCGACGATCCGGGGCGACGCGAGGAGTCGCTGTTCGACGTCATCCCGCGCGACACCCGCAAGGTCTATCGCATCCGTCCGATCGTCGAGAAGGTCGTCGACCAGGGCAGCTTCTTCGAGATGGGCCGGCTCTACGGCCGCGCGGTCGTGACCGGCTTCGCCCGCATCGACGGCTGGCCGGTGGCCGTGATGGCCAGCGACCCGACGTTCTACGGCGGTGGCTGGACGTCGGACACCTGCCAGAAGGTGATCCGCTTCCTCGACATGGCCGAGACCTTTCACATGCCGGTGGTCTATTTCTGCGACTGCCCCGGCTTCCTGATCGGCCTCGAGGCCGAGAAGAGCGGCGTCATCCGCCAGGGCGTGCGCGCCATGTCGGCGATGTTCCAGACCACCGTGCCGTGGTGCACCTTCATCATCCGCAATGCCTTCGGCGTGGCGGGTGCCGCGCACCAGAACGGCGCCCGGGTGAACTGGCGCTATGCTTGGCCGTCCGGCCGCTGGGGTTCGCTGCCGCTGGAAGGCGGCATCGAGGCCGCCTATCGCGCCGACATCGCCGGGGCAGACGATCCCAAGGCCAAGATGGCCGAGATCGAGGAGCGCCTGAACAAGTTGCGCTCGCCGTTCCGCAGCGCCGAGACCTTCTGGATCGAGGAGATCATCGACCCGCGCGACACCCGCAAGATCCTGTGCGAGTTCGTCGAGGCGGCCGCGCCGATCCGCGGCTCTGGTCGCAGCAGCCTGTGGATGCGGCCCTAGTTGCGCCAGCTATAGCCGCTGAGCCTGGGCAGCAGGCCGCAGGACGGCTCGAACGGCGGATTGCTGAGATAGTCCTGGTCGACGACGACGTAGGCCTTGCCGGGCGTTCGGCTGATCACCGCCGTCAGTGCCGGAAACGACCAGTCCTGGAAGAACAGCTTGTTCGGCCAGGCGTACAGCGGCAGCGTTTCCGCCCGGACGATGCCGGTGCGGTCGTTGATCAGGTGGCGCAGGCCGCCGAGATAGTCCGCCCACAGCCGCGTAAGTGCGATATCGGGCACCGCCGCTGCAAATGTAAGCGCGGTCATGAGGACCAGCATGCGTCGCGCAACCGTCCTCTCGCGCAAAGCGGCGAGGACGATGGGCGGATGGCGCTGCCAGGCAACCAGAAGCCACATGCTGCCCAACAACGTGGCGAGCAGGATTCCCGCCGCCTGGCGTGCCACGTAGTGTGACGGTGGGTAGAGGATCGACGGCGGATGCACGTCGCGCCACCACGGCGACAGGGCGAGAAGAACCGCAATGACCCCAAGGACGACAGTCGGGCCCCGCCCCCGCAGCCAGGCCGGATTACGCAGGCCCGCCACACCGCAGATCGCGAACCCAGCCAACGGGATGGCGAACTGCATGTTCTGCCAGAAATCGACGCTGGTCGACCGGACTTCGAGAAAGTGCGGGTGATCCCAATAGTCGGCAATCGTCGAGACCGACACCACCGCCGCGCCGACGAAGGCAAGTGCGGCAATGGCATAAAGCACGCGCATCCCGAAGTCGAAATCCGTCGTGCGTCTCGACGTCCAGACAGTTGCCGCCGCAAGCAACGGTCCGAAATAGACCATGGCCTCGTAGGAACGCAGGCAAAGTGCCGCGAGTGCGCACAGGATCGCGGCATCCCGCACGCTCTTCACGCTGGCCGTCAGCGTCACCGCCATGGCGGCAGTCACGGCTGCGAAGGTCACGTTGTACTCACCGACGATGAAGAACGAGGTCGGCAGATAGACCGCGGCAACGATCGCCACGACGGCGGCAAGAAGCGGCACGTCGTACCGCACGCGTGCCAGCGCAAAATGATAGAGGGCGGCCGGCACTGCGAACAGCGTGGCCGAGTAGGCCATTGCGAGCAGCCGGGTGTCGCGCAAACCGGCGTCCGCCAGCAGCAACATGGGCGCCTGTGTCAGCCAGTCGACGTGGGCGCGGGCGGCGTAGAAATCGTGAAACCTCTCACC
>JAUXST010000574.1 GCA_030679805.1 Reyranella sp.
GCCCCAGGAGCCGCCCGCAGCATCAAGCTCCTCGTCCCGCCAGAGGCGCTGCCTATCCTTCGATAGACAACCCGTCATATCCTCTGGGGAAGGACACTAGGTGATCATCGCGCGGGCGACGGTATGTGCCGCCGTGGAGCCCGGCGCACCGCGACCGCGGCTCGCCTCGGCCATGCGGATGCGGGCATAGGCCATGATCTCGGTCGGCGGGCCGACGCGTTCGATGCGCCCGTCCATGACCAGCGCCACCCGGTCAGCAATAGCAAGCGGGGCCAGGCGGTGGGTGATCATGATGACGGTGCGACCGCGCGTGTTGGCCTTGAGTTGACGCAGCAGCTGCTCTTCTGTGGCCGGGTCGAGGGCGCTGGTCGCCTCGTCGAGAATGAGGATGCGCGGATTGCGGATCAGGGCGCGGGCAATGCAGACCAGCTGCCGCTGTCCCATCGACAGCCCCTGCCCCCGTTCGCCCAGCACGGTGTTGTAGCCCTGCGGCAGGCGCTGGATGAAATCATGGGCACCCACGAACTTGGCCACCGCCACGACGCGGCCGGGATCCTTGTTGGCGACGCCCATGGCGATGTTTTCCCGCACCGAACCGGTGAAGAGTTGCAGCTCCTGAGGCACGCAGCCGATCTGGCTGCGAAGTTGCGCCGGCGAAATGTGAGAAATGTCGGTACCGTCGACCATCACCCGCCCGCCCGATGGGCTGAACAGTCCCTGGACGAGATTGGCGATCGTGGTCTTGCCCGACCCGGACGGTCCGACGATTCCCAGGATCTCGCCGGCTGCGATGTCGAGGTCGGCATCCTGCAGGATCGCGGGCATGTGATCGTAGACACGATAGGTGACGCGCTCGAAAGTCACATTGCCCACGAGCGGCGGCATCGGCGTCAGCGTCCCGGCAGGCGTCTCGACGGCTTCGCGCATCAACCCGTCGATGCGCCGGAAGGCGGCCGCGACCGCCTGCAGCTGATGCCAGGCCGCCACCAGCTGGCGCATCGGCTGCAAGGCACGCACCGCCAGCATATTGACGGCGACCAATGCGCCCACCGTCAGGCGATGATCGACGATCTCGCCGACACCGATGGCGACGATCGCCAGCGACGCCAGCAGTTGCAGGGCGCCCGAGGCGCTGGCCGCGATGTTGGCCAGGTTGTTGGCGCGAAAGCTGGTCCAGGCGGATTGTTCGACGCGCGCCTGCCAGCGCCTTTCGGCCTCGGCCTCGAGCCCGAGCGCCTTGATGGTGGCGGCGTTGGCAACCGTCTCGGCCAGTGTCGAACTCTTGGCCGCCACCGCCTGGAAGCTTTCTTCGGCAAGGCGGCGCTGGGTCCGATGGGTGGCCAGCGACACACCGATCACCACCGGGATCGCCAGCGCCGTGACCATGCCCAGCGTGGCACTGATGGCGAACGTCGCGCCGAGGAAAAGCACGACGAAGGCGATATCGATGGCGAGCACCGGCATCTGGCCGGTGAAGAAGCCGCGCAGCACGTCGAGCTGGCGCAGGCGTTCGGCGATGACGCCCGACGGCGTCCGCTCGAAGTGTCGATAGGGAAGCTGCATCAGGTGATGGAGGACTTCGCCGCTCATGAGGGTGTCGAGCCGGGCGCCGGTTCGGGCCGACATCCAGCCGCGCGCTACGCGAAGCGCGAAGTCGAGCGCATAGGCGATCAGCATGCCGATGCAGAGCACGATCATGATCGCTGCGGCGCCCTCCGACCCGTCAGCCCACCCGTCACGTCCGATCACCCTGTTGAACACCAGCATCATGAAGAACGGTGTAGCGAGACCGAGGATATTGATGACGAACGACATCGCGGCAAGCTTCAGCACGACCGGTCGAATGCGAACCCACAGCGGCGCGTACCACTCCTGGCGTCGCTCGTGGACGTCCGCCTCGCGTATCACCAGGGCCCGCGCGCCCAGCGCCATCACCTCATCGGTCGCCAGCTGCCAGACGCGCCCTTCGACGACGTCGAGCACGGTCCATCGGCCGCCCGCACCGGCCACGACGACGTAGGTGGGCTGGTTGGCCGCGCCGACCACGGCGAAGGGGGCTGGAAGATCATCCAGCCGCTGGCCGGCAAGATCGACGGCATAACTCTCGAGTCCCAGTCGCTGGCCGGCCGTGAGGAAGGCGCTCTCGTCGAGGCCCGATGCCGGAATTGCCGCCAGCCGTCGCACGTCAGCTTCGCTGACAGGCCGTCCGACCTGCTGGGCGATATAGAGCAGTGCCCGCATGAGAGAATCGATCGGCCGGCGGGCTTCGCCATCCCAGGCCGATTGCTGGAAGCTGCCGTTCTCTAGAGGGGCCATCCCTCTCGAGAATATCCGAAATTCATGTAAAATCAATCATTTAGGGAGCATCCCTAACGCAAAAGGCGCGCCGACCGGAGGTCCGCGCGCCCTTCGCTATCGACAGATCGCAGATTTAGCGTGCGCCGAACGCCCGCTTCAGTTCGGACACCAGATCGGTGCGCTCCCACGAGAAGCCACCGTCGCGCTCGGGCTTGCGGCCGAAGTGGCCGTAGGCGGCGGTGCGCTGGTAGATCGGCTTGTTGAGTTGCAGGCCGCGGCGAATGTTGGTCGGGCGCAGCGGGAAGATGTCGTTGAGGACCTTCTCGAGCTTGCGCTCGTCGACCTTGCCGGTGCCCTGGGTGTCGACATAGAGCGACATCGGGTCGGCCACGCCGATCGCATAGGCGACCTGGATCAGGCAGCGGTCGGCGAGGCCCGCGGCCACGACGTTCTTGGCGAGATAGCGCGCGGCATAGGCGGCCGAACGATCGACCTTGGTCGGGTCCTTGCCCGAGAAGGCGCCGCCGCCGTGCGGTGCAAAGCCGCCGTAAGTGTCGACGATGATCTTGCGCCCGGTGAGGCCGCAATCGCCGTCGGGGCCGCCGACGACGAAGTTGCCGGTCGGGTTGACGAAGAAGTCGGACGCCTTCTTGGGCATCCAGCCCTTGGGCAGCGACTTCTCGACGTGGCCCGCGATCATCTCGCGGATCAGGCCGGAATTGTATTTCTTGCCCTTGGCGTTGGTCTCGCGATGCTGCGTGGAGACCACGACCTTGGCGGCGCCGACGGCCTTGCCGTTCACATAACGCACCGTCACCTGGCTCTTGGCGTCGGGCTGCAGGTCGGGCAGCTCGCCCGAACGGCGCGCCTTGCTCAGCGCTTCGAGAATACGATGCGAGAAATAGATCGGGGCCGGCATGAACGAGCCCTTCTCGTATTCCTCGCTGTCGCGGCAGGCGAAGCCGAACATCAGGCCCTGGTCGCCCGCGCCTTCCTGGTCGCCGAGATTGCCGCCCTTCTTCTTGGCATCGACGCCCATGGCAATGTCGGGCGACTGGCCGTGAAGCAGAACGTCGACATCGGCGCCATGGAAGCTGAAGCCATTCTGGTCGTAGCCGATCTCGCGCACCACGTTGCGGGCGATCTCGCTGATCGCCTCGCGGTTCACGATGGTCTGCGTGCCGTACTTCTTCATGTACGGCTCGGACGCGCGGCCTTCGCCGGCGACCACGATCTTGTTGGTCGTGGCCAGCACCTCGCAGCCCAGCCTGGTATTGGCATGGCTGTCGTCGGCAATGCCGAGCTTCACGTCATTGGCGATGAAGGCGTCGAGAACCGCATCCGAGATCTGGTCGCAGACCTTGTCCGGATGGCCTTCGGAGACGGATTCGCTGGTAAAAAGATAGTCCTTGAGCGCCACAATGCCCTCCACAGTTCACACTGGACTCCGGGCAGGGCAGCAGGGGCCGCCAACGTCCGGCTTAGCCTTTATTTTCGCGGTGGCAAGTCGTCCAAATCCGTCCGCGGCGGCATCGACCATCGAAGCCGCGCCGTTAAAAACTCCAATTGTCGACGAAAATCAAGAGGTTCGCGGAAGGGCCCCTGTGACCCTTTCCCCGGGTACCCCTCTCCCTAGCGGCCCTTGCGGCCACCCAGGACTTCAGCGTGGCTGGCTGCACCCACCGCCTTGACCATCTCGAAGATACGCTTGCGCACCCGGGCCTCACGAATCTTGTAGTAGGCGCGCACCAATTCGAGGGTTTCGCGCTTGATCAGGGGGTCTTTTTCCTGCTCGAACGGCGTGGCAGCCTCGCCGAAGCCCTTGCGCCCGCGACCCGACATCGGCCGCCCAGCCAGCGCGTTGGCCGGCATCTCGTCGAAGAAATACGACACCGGCACGTCCAGGACCTTGGCGAACTCGAACAACCGGCTCGAACCGATCCGATTGGACCCGCGCTCGTACTTCTGAATCTGCTGAAACGTGAGCCCGACGGCCGTCCCGAGTTTCTCCTGGCTCATGCCAAGGAGAGTACGCCGCTGACGCATGCGCGACCCTACATGGACGTCAACCGGATGTGATTTTGCCATCGGTTCAGGTTCCTCTTATGTGCAATTTCTTAACGGCAACACGGTTGTATGAATGGCGGGAAATACATGCAAAACACGTAGTGAATTGCAAAATTCACATGTGCAAAAATGCATATCTACACGCCTAAGCTGCATATTACATTAGTCCCTCTTGCTCATAATGCAAGCTGAACCTCGGGCCCGTGGGCCGTCGAAACGGATTAAGTCCGGGTTCGGCCGACCCGCATTCGGCCTACAGCCAAACAGCCCCCCATAAACGCCAGGACGACCAACAGGATCCCGTCCCCCCAACGGCTGTACAGGGTTGCCTCGCGCGCCTGCGGGAGAGGATGGTCGATGATGCCCTCTTCCATCATGTCGAGCGACGCCAGGACCCGGCCGTAGGCATCGATTACGGCGGATACGCCGGTGTTGGCGACGCGGATCATGGGCAGTCCTTCTTCCACCGCGCGCAACCGGGCGCTGGCGAGATGCTGGTAGGGGCCGCTCGAGAGGCCGAACCATGCGTCGTTGGTAATGTTCAGGAGCCAGCGGGGCCGCTCTCCGGGGCCCGTCACCGCCGCTGGAAAGATCACCTCGTAGCAGATCACCGGCGAAAACGACGGCAGGCCGGGAATTCCGAGGGTGACGCGCTCCTCGCCCACTTCGAACGACCCGCGGCCGATGAGGCCGGACACCGGAGCGAGCTGCTTGTGGAACGGGATGTACTCGCCCAGCGGCACCAGATGGACCTTGTCGTAGTGCGCGACGATGGCGCCCGCCCGGTCGATGACCAGCAGCGAATTCCAGACGCCGTCCTCGCGCCGGCCGGTACCGCGGGCAGCACCGGTCAGAAGGTAACCGCGGGGTGGTACCGCCGCCGCCATGATTTCCAGTGCCGGTGACCCCGGCTCGATGATGAACGGGGGGGCCGTCTCCGGCCAGATGACGGCGGCGAGGCGGTCGAAGCCGTCGCGGCGGCTCATCTCCACCAGCTTGGCCAAGTGCCGGGCCCGGGTATCCGGCCGCCATTTCTCGGACTGCGGGACATTCGGCTGGACGATACGCACCAGCGGCCCATCGTCGGCCGCAGGCTGAATCACGGCCTGACCCGCGGCGCCAGCGAGGCCGAGCGCGACTAGGGCCGCGACCGAGGCCCGCCATCCGGCAGTCGGCGCCGCCAGGACGAAAAAGGAGAAGGTGCCGAGCCCATAGACGCCGAACAGGGCCGCTCCCTGCACGAGCGGCATTGCGAAGGCCCAGACATGGCCGAGCGGGTTCCATGGATAGCCGGTGAAGACGTGGCCGCGCAGCCATTCGGCGAGGGTCCAGGCGATGGCCAGCAGGATGAGACGGCGATAACGCCCAGCCAGCGCGGGCCATCGCAGCGCCGCCCATCGCGCCACACCGGCTGCCAGGCCCGGGAAAAAGCCCAGGATAACCGACAGGCCCGCCACGATCGGCGGTCCCAGCAGCTCGTAGTCGGCTGGCGGGACCGAAAAGGCTTCGAGGATCCAGTAGGAGCCGACGGCGAAATGCCCGATGCCCCACGCCCAGCCCCGCAGGAATGCGCTTCGTGGTCCCGGCGCCGTCTCCCAGATCCAGACGAAGATGACCACGCCCACGACGGCCAGCGGCAGCCAATAGAGCGGCGGCATCGCCAATGCTGCCAGCGCGCCGGCCAGAAAGGCCACGCCCGCGACGCGCCATCCACTTAGGTTCATTTCACGGGCGTGGCGATCAGGCGGCGGACCGAGACGACGTCGGCTGCCGCACGCGCAGGCGGCGAATGCGCCGCGGATCGACATCGAGCACTTCGAACTCGACGCCGGAGGGATGGCGCACCACTTCGCCACGCTCGGGGATGCGGCCGAGCAGCGAGAAGATGAGCCCGCCGACCGTGTCGATCTCGCGCCGTTCGTCCTCCGACAGCACGCGACCGATCTCCTGCTCGAGAAGCTCGATGGGCGTGCGGCCATTGACGTCGATGGTGCCGTCGACACGGCGGGCGACCGTCGGCGTTTCGGCGACGTCGTGCTCGTCCTCGATCTCGCCCACGATCTCCTCAACCAGGTCCTCGATCGTGAGCAGACCGTCGGTGCCGCCGAACTCGTCGACCACCAGCGCCATGTGCGTCCGCGAACGGCGCATGTCGAGCAGCATGTCGAGCACCGGCAGGGTCGGCGCCACGAAGACCACCCGGCGCAGGATGTCGCGGAGATTGAATTTCTTCGACGTGCCCCAGTAGGCGAGCACGTCCTTGATGTGGATCATGCCGATCACGTCGTCGAGCGCCTCGCGATAGACCGGATAGCGCGAGTGGGCCTCGGCCTGGATCACGCGCACGACCTCGTCGAGCGGGGTGTCGGCAGCGATGGCAACGATGTCGACGCGCGGCACCATGACGTCGGCCACTGTCTTGTCGCGCAGCTTGAGAATGTTGGCGAGAAGGACCCGCTGATCCTCGCTGATCGGGGTATCGCTCTCGGGCGTCTCCTCGATCAGTTCCTCGATGGCCTCGCGAACCGCCTCATTCTTCTCGCGGCGGCGCAGGCGGCGCAGAATGGTGCGCAATATTCCGCCCGTGGAAGGAACGTCGGGAGCCGGCGAAGGGACCGGTGCCCGTGGGGGTTCACTTGTAGACGCCGGGCCAGCAAGGCCCGGCCGCGTACTGTGCGCTGTGGAATCGGGCATGATTGATAAGATAGGCTATCGGCCCTGCGTTGCAATCTCGGAAGTTCTTGATGCGTTCCTGTAAATTGTCTTCCGGCGCGACGATGCCGGTCCTGGGCCTCGGCACCTGGCGGATGGGCGAAAGCCCCCGACGACGCGCCGAGGAGTTCGATGCCCTGAAATACGGGCTCGATCTCGGCTATCCGATGATCGACACGGCCGAGATGTATGGCGACGGCGGCGCCGAAGAGATCGTGGGCGAGGCGATCGCCGGTCGCGCCGTGCGCCCGTTCATCGTCAGCAAGGTCTATCCACACAATGCCTCCCGCACCGGCACGATCGCGGCGTGCGAACGCAGCCTCAAGCGGATGGGGATCGAGCGCATCGACCTCTACCTGCTGCACTGGCGCGGCGGCGCGAGGATCGAAGATACGTTCGAGGCATTCCATCGCCTGCGCGACGCTGGGAAGATCGGCGATTTCGGCGTCAGCAACTTCGACCTCGGCGACATGGAAGACGCCGCCCATCTCGACAAGGGCCTCAACGCCAGCAACCAAGTGCTCTATTGCCTTTCCCGGCGAGGCCCCGAGTACGATCTCCTGCCGTGGATGCGCAAGCGCTCGATCCCGTTGATGGCCTATTCGCCACTCGACCAGGGCGGATTGCTGGGCAAGACGGCCCTGAAGAAGCTCGCCGACGGGATCGGTTGCACGCCGGCCCAGCTCGCGATCGCCTGGCTGCTCGCCCAGCCGGGCGTCGTCACCATTCCGAAATCATCATCGCGCGATCGCGTGAAGGAAAACCTCGGCGCGCTCGAGGTGAAACTGTCGCCGCAGATCCTGGCCGAACTCGACCGGGCGTTTCCGCCGCCCAAGGGCAAGCAGGCGCTCGAAATGCTTTAGCGCGTCAACTAACGCGCAATATAGGGATCGGCGACGCCGAGCCGCTTCAGTATCCGCCGCTCCAGCGCCTCCATGCGCTCGGCGTCGGCGTCGCTGGTCTCATGGTCATGGCCGAGCAGATGCAGCGCTCCGTGCACCACGAGGTGCGTGACGTGATCGGCGGGCGACTTCTTCTGCTCGCGCGCCTCGCGCCACACGGTCTGGCGGGCCAGTACGACGTCGCCCAGGAACGCCCGCTCGCCCGAGGGATAGGACAAAACGTTGGTCGGCTTGTCTTTCTGGCGGTCGCGCTTGTTCAGCGCGCGTACAGCCTTGTCGTCGGCCAGCGCGACATTCAGCGATTTTCCCCGCCTGGCCGCGGCGCGCGCGGCCTTGCGCACCAGACGTTCGACACCGGGCAAGGCCTTCAGCCAGCCGGCATCGAGCACGACAACGTGGCAGCTAAGCCTTGGTCTTCTTGTCGCGCGCGTCATAGGCCTCGACGATGCGGGTCACGAGATCGTGGCGAACGACGTCCTTGGAGGTCAGCCGCACGAAGCGGACGCCGTCGACATCCTGCAGTGTGTCGACCGCGTCGTTCAGGCCCGACTTCTGGCCGCCGGGCAGATCGGTCTGGCTGGGATCGCCGGTGATGACCATGCGCGAACCTTCGCCCAGCCGTGTCAGGAACATGCGCATCTGCATCGGCGTGGTGTTCTGCGCCTCGTCGAGGATGACGAAGCAATGGGCGAGCGTGCGACCGCGCATGAACGCGAGCGGTGCGATCTCGATCTCGCCCGACTCCATGCGGCTGGCGATCTGCTCGGCCGGCACCATATCGTGCAGGGCGTCGTAGAGCGGCCGCAGGTAGGGATCGATCTTCTCCTTCATGTCGCCGGGCAGGAATCCCAGCCGCTCGCCGGCCTCGACCGCCGGCCGCGACAGCACGATGCGTTCGACCTTGCCCGCCAGGAGCAGCGACACGCCCATGGCGACAGCGAGGTAGGTCTTGCCGCTGCCAGCCGGCCCCAGCGCGAACACCATGTCACGCTCGCGCAGCGCCGCCAGATAGCCGCGCTGTCCGGGCGTGCGGGCCTGCACGGTGCGGCGGCGCGTGCGGATGCCATCCTCGTCACCGCGCTCGGCGCCCGTCCGCGCGAAGCGCACGGCGGCGTCGATATCGGCCATCTCGATGGAAAGACCGCGCTTCAATCGCTCGTAGAGCGCCGCCAGGGCCTTATGCGCCACCGTTGCATCATCCGGCGTGCCGGCGATGGCGAGCTGGTTACCACGCGCGCTCAGCTGGACATTTGCAAGCTGTTCGATACGCACGAGGTGACGGTCGTGATTGCCGTAGAGCGCCGCCACCAGGATATTGTCGTCGAATGTCATGCGGCGAACATCGGCGGCGCGGACGCCGGCGCCGGCGCCGGCAAGCGGAGCACTCACGCGGCGGCCTCAAATCGAGAGGGCAATTGGTCCGTCACGACCTCGCCAGCCAAGCTCAAGGCGTAGGCCGCGAGCAGACGCACATTCACGATGGATCCGATCATTTCGGCACCGCCCTCGACATAAACGGACTGCAGCCACGGACTCTTGCCGAGCATCTGGCCCGGCTTGCGTCCCGCCTCGGTAAACAACACCGGCACGGTGGCGCCGACCTTGGAGGCGTTGAAATCGCGCTGCTGCCTACCGAGCAACGACTGCAACGCGGCCAGACGCGCCGTCTTGATGCCATCGGCGAGCTGATCACCCAACGCCGCTCCGGGCGTGCCCGGCCGACGGCTGTACTTGAAAGAGAACGCCGACGCGAAGCCGACCTCGTCGACCAGCCGCATCGTGTCCTCGAAGTCCGCATCGCTCTCGCCCGGGAAACCTACGATGAAATCCGACGACAAGGCGATATCCGGGCAGACGCCGCGCAGACGATCGACCAGCCGCCGATAATGATCGCGGCCGTGGCCGCGATTCATGGCCTCGAGGATACGATCCGACCCCGACTGCACCGGCAGGTGCAGGTAAGGCATGAGCTGTGGCACCTCGCCATGTACGGCGATTAGATCGTCCGCCATATCGCTCGGATGGGACGTCATGTAGCGAATCCGGGCCAGGCCATCGATCTCGGCGAGCGCGCGGATGAGCCGCGCCAACGTCCAGGTCGATCCGTCAGCCGCCTCGCCGTGATAGGCGTTGACGTTCTGGCCGAGCAGCGTGAGTTCGACCGCGCCCGCCGCCACCAGGGCGTGTGCTTCCCGCAGGACCGCCATCGCCGGCCGCGAATATTCGGCGCCCCGCGTATAAGGCACGACGCAGAAGGTACAGAACTTGTCGCAGCCTTCCTGGATGGAGAGGAACGCCGAGCCGGCGCGCACGTCGGCCTCCGATGGCGCCGGCAGATGGTCGAACTTGTTCTCGGCGGGAAACTCGGTGTCGAGCACGCCGGCGCCCGGCCAGCGCCGGCCGTCGAAGCGCCGTTCGTCGGACTTGCGCGCGACCCGGGCCAGCAGCTCGGGCAATCGGTGATAGGCCTGCGGCCCGACGACGATATCGACCGCGGGCTGGCGCCGGATGATCTCCTCGCCCTCGGCCTGCGCCACGCAGCCGGCCACAGCGATGGCGAGGTCGCCCCCCTCACGGCGGCGCTCGACCTTGAGATCACGCAACCTGCCGAGTTCCGAATAGACCTTTTCCGAGGCCTTTTCGCGGATGTGGCAGGTATTGAGAATGACCAGGTCGGCCTGCTCGGGATTTTCCGACAGGGCATAGCCAAGCGGTCGCAGGACATCGGCCATGCGGTCGGAATCGTAGACATTCATCTGGCACCCGTAGGTGCGAATGAACACGCGCTTGCGCTGCCCGTTGGTGCGGACGTTCTTCATCGGTCTCCGTTGCTGGAACGACCAATTCCTAACACCGGCGACCGCCGGGGTCGAGGGGCTCTAGGCAGCGCCCGGCGCCGGCGGCAGCAGCTCGGGGTGGCCGGAATTCGCCGATTGCACGCCGAACGATACCTGCTGGAAGCAATATTCGGCGAGCTTCTTGCGATCACCGAGCTGGTCGATGTCGATCGTCGGGAAAAACGTCACGACCGCCTCCGTCTCGCCGAGGCAAACCATCTGCCAGAGATGCGGCACCAGGTCGAGATCGCCAAACCACGCAAACAAGGGGCGCCAGTAACGGCCCAGAGGAATGCCGTCGAGTCGCGTGTAGGCGATCGCGACGGGTTGCACGACGATCGGCCTGTTGTTGCGGCGCAGCTGCGCCACGGCGAACAGGGCGCTGCGAAAAGGCAGAACACGCGTGCCGTCGCTGCTCGTTCCCTCGGGAAACAGCAGGAGGTTGTCACCGGTGTTCAGTCGCTTCAGCATCTCGTTGCGGCTGGTGCTGGCCTTGCTCGAGCGCCGTTCGACGAAGATGGTGCGCTGTGCCTTGGCGAGCGTGCTGAAGAACGGCCAGGTCGCGACTTCGGCCTTGGCGACGAAGCAACCGGGAACCAGACCGCCCAACAGTTCGATATCGAGGTAGGAGACGTGATTGCAGACAAAGAGCGTCGGCGTCGCCGCCGAGGGTTGACCGTGAACCCGCACGCGAATGCCCAGGATGACACAGACGATGCGATGATAGACCACCGGCAGCCAGCGGATGACCGGCGTGATCCGGAACGCGAGCGCGAGCAGATGAAAGGGCAGCAGCGCCAGCGTCAGGAGCAGATAGCTCAGCAGACGAAACGCGCCGCGCAGGGGGGATCCGATCCACATCGTCGCTACTGACGCGTCAGTCGTGCTGGTCACGAATCCCGCGTTCGTAATGCCGGATGTACTTCTCCGTCACCAGTTCGGTCTTGACGATGATGAAGACGTCGGTGGTGTTGAACTCGGGATCGATCACCGCGCCGTCGCCGACGAAACCGCCCAGCCGCAGATAGCCCTTGATGAGCGGCGGCACACGCGCCATCGCCTTGCGCGGGTCGTAGGTTCCCGGCGCGAGCGTATCCATCTTGACGTAGCGACTGGCGATCGCACGCACCCGGATTTCCGGTGGGGCGAGATGATGATGGTAGAGATAGCTGAGCGGCAGCGCGTGCTGTGATGGGTCTGTTCCGGGAAAGCTGGCGCAACCGAACATCACCTGGATATTGTAGTGGAACGCATAGAGAGCGATACCGCGCCACAGCATCTGCATAGTCGCGGTGTTGCGTGCGTCCTTCTCGATGCACGACCGCCCGAGTTCCAGCACCTCGCCGGGATAGTCGATCATCGGCTGGATGTCGTACTCGGCGGACGAATAGAAACGCCCCATCTTCGCCGCCGCCGGCCGGCGGATCAGCCGGTAGGTTCCGACGATACCTTCGGGTCCTTCGCCGCGACGCCGATCGAGCACCAGCAGATGATCGCAAACCTTGTCGAATGCATCGAAGTCGCGGCGGGTGGCGGCGATCTCCGCCGTCGGCCTGGCCGTCATTTCTTCGTAGAACACCCGGTAGCGGAGCGCTTGCGCCGCCTCGATCTCCGCGGCGTCCTTGGCCAGTCGGACCTCGAAATCGCCGGCAACGACTTTGACGATCTCCCCACTCGAAGTGGGAGTTCCAAGAAGTTCGGCTTCACTGTCAACGCGGTCGATGCGCATGCTTCATCCGCAGGGAGCCGCCCCAATCATTCGGCCATTATCGGGGTGGCAACGGTTCCGTCCACTCATTTTTGCCGTTCGGTCTTGCTGTCCAAAGGCACGCCATACAATTCAAGCCGGTGACCGACCAGCCGGTAGCCGGCTTTTTCAGCGATCTTGCGCTGCAACTCTTCGATCTCACCGTTGTGGAATTCCACGACTTTGCCGGTCTGGATATCGATCAGGTGATCGTGATGCTCCTCAGGTGTTTCTTCATAGCGTGCGCGGCCATCGCCAAAGTCATGCTTGGCGAGAATGCCTGCTTCCTCGAACAAGCGAACCGTGCGGTAGACGGTCGCAATCGAAATATTCGGGTCAATCGCGGTGGCGCGGCGATGGACAGCCTCCACGTCCGGATGGTCGGACGAGTCGGAGAGGACGCGCGCGATGACGCGGCGCTGATCGGTCATCTTGAGACCGCGTTCAACGCAGAGGACTTCGAGCTTGGCTTTACGATCAGGCATGCCGGAATACCCTACACCGGTCGGCGTTCGCGGTATAGTTGGGGACATGTCCATACAGCCGAACGCTATACAGCCGGACCATGACATCGATATTACCGGGGAGGTCTGCCCGATGACATTCGTGCGGACCAAGCTCAAGCTCGAACGCATGAAATCGGGCGAGGTTCTGCGGGTCAGGCTGCGCGGCGAAGAACCGCTCAGGAATGTCCCGCGTGCCGCCCGGGACGAGGGCCACACTATTTTGGGGATCGAGGCGGCCGGCGACACCCATATGGTGACAATCCGTCGGGCGTGATCAACCGAAATCGAGTCGCATTACAAAGGCATCCACCGCGGGACGGTCGCCGCGCCGGAAGTAGGCCGGCCGGCTGCCGACGTCGCGAAAGCCCACCTGCTCGTACAATGTCCGGGCGGCCGGGTTGTCGGCGGCGACTTCGAGAAACAGGGTCCGGGCGCCGGCTGCCCGGACGTGGTCGAGGACGGCCGCCAGCAGGGCCCGCCCGGTGCCGCGGCGGCGCTCGGCCGGCCGCACGGCAATGGTGACGAGTTCCGACTCGTCGGCCGCCACCCGGCAGATGGCCATGCCGACATCCGCGCCGTCGATTTGAATCAAAAGCCCCGCGACGCCCGGTGACGCCAACAGTTCGGCCATGTCCTGCCGCGTCCAGCCACGTTCACCAAGGGGCGTAAAAGCCTCGCCGTGCAAAGCAGCCGCGCGATCGAGATCGAGCGCGCCCAAGGGACGCAGGGCACGATGCATGTCGGGCGCGGGCATTCAGTCCACCATCCGGCGCGCGCCATCCGGCAGGGTGATGCTGACGCCGCGCAGGTACAGCGGCCTCGGCAAGCCTTCACTTGCGTTACGCGCCCGCCAGGTTTCGACGCCTTCGGAGAATCCGAGGCGCGCAACTGCGACGGGATCGACGCCGGCCACCTCGGCCTCGCCATCGACGCCGGCCGCCACCAGATGCGGCACGAGCAAGTCCACGTCAGGGCCCACGACCAGGCAAGGCCGGTCGCGCAGGCGGTCCGCCAGCCCGGCCGCCGAGGCGGCAAACGGCGACTGCATGTCCTCACCGATCGCGCAGAACCAATCGCCAAGGTGGCTGTCGATGGCGGCAATTGCGAGCCGTTTGCGCGCAGATGCCCGGCGCGCCGCCTGGGCGATCAGCACGGAGGTTGTCGAAACACCGGCCAGCGGGACGCCGAGCCCAACGGCGAGACCGCGCGCCGCCGCCAGCCCTATCCGCACACCCGTGAAGCTTCCCGGGCCGATGGTGACGGCGATCAGCGACAGTTCCTGCCGCGCTACGCCGGCGTCGCGAAGGGTCGATGCCACCGCCGGAAGCAGCCGGACCGCCTGGTCCCGTCCCTCTTCGCGCAAGGATGCCAGGCCGGTGCCGTCGCGCACCACGGCGACGCCCAGTCCGCTGACCGCACAGTCGAGGGCGAGCACCAGGCTCATGCCAGGCTCAAGATAGGTCGGCCCGTCCGCCAGCCTCTGGCGCTCGATCGGACGGCTGGGCATTGTTTGATCATGAAACTCGATCTGATTGCGATCGCCCCGCCCGACTTCGATGTGGACGTGACGCTGGCCTATGCGACCGATGCCAATCTAACGGGGAGACCCGTCTACCGGAATGCCGAATGCTGGCTGCATCGCGCGGCGGCCGAGAGGCTCGCCACCGCGGTGACGTTGGCCCGGCCGCTCGGCCTGCGGCTGCGCATTTTCGATGCGCTGCGGCCGGTCGAGGCGCAATGGGCGCTGTGGAACGTCAACCCCGATCCGGAGTTTCTCGCCGACCCGCGCCGCGGCTCGCCACATTCGCGCGGCGTGGCGGTCGACCTCAGCTTGCTGGACGAGAGCGGCCACGAACTCGACATGGGCACGGCGTTCGATGCCTTCACCCCGTTGTCGCATCATGGCCGAACCGACATCTCCGCCAAGGCCCAGCGCAACCGTCTGCTGCTGATGGGCTTGATGACCGTCGCAGGTTGGGACTTCTACCGCAACGAGTGGTGGCACTATCAGCTCTTCGATGCCAGGCACTATCCACTGGTCAGTGACGCCGATCTGCCACGCCCGATGATGTAGCTCAGAAGCTCGAGAGCCGGGCCCTGTCGAAATCGCCGAGTTCGTTCTCGCGCATGATCTGGCGCACGAACTGGACGTAGCCTTGGCCGCGTTCGGAATAGCGCAGCAGCATGCCGATCAGGCGATAGCCTTCGGGATGCTCGCCGCGCTGGCGCATCGCCGCGCGTTCGGTGCGAAACCCGGCATAGGCGGGGTGGGTGTTCAGATTGGTGATGTAGGCGTCGGTGGCCTCGCCGACATCCTTGAACGGCTGCGGCATGCCGGCGCCCGGCGTCCACGGAACGGAAACGCTGTGACGTCCCACCGACTGGATCTGGCCAAACAGGGCATTGCCGTTGCGCGCGGCGAAGGACGTGCCCCAGCCCGATTCGACGCCGCCCTGGGCAATCGCCATCGAGGGCGGGACGATGTCGACGCGGCGCACCAGCTCGTCGAGCTTGTCGACCGGCGTCTCGTAGCGGTCGGCAAGATCCTCGAGCCAGATTCGCTCGATCGGTGTCATGCGCTCCGGCGCGACCGCGATCTTGTCGCGCAAGTACAGAAGCTGCTCGCGATCGGCGAGCACGCGCTGATTGACCTCGAGCACCACCGGCAGAATCGCGGTGATGAAGAGCATCTTGCGCTCGTTGCCGTCCTTGGTGTTGAGATCGCCCGGTACGCGATCGACCTTGATCGGCGGAACGGCTTCGCCCAGCCGGACTTCGTTCAGCGTGTAGGCGACGGCACGAAAGAAACCGGCAAGCTCATCGGCGGTACGCGGACTGATGGGCCGCAGCTGGACCTGCCGGCGGACGGCATTGCCGGGCGCCGCGAAGCGCCCGTGACCGAGGGTCGTTTCGCGCGTGGAGAAATGAGGCCAATCGTCGGGCTCGCTGGGTTCGTGGCGGACGAACGTCAAGGCAGCGGGCTGGGCGTCCATGGCGAGAAACGCCGGCTGCTCCGGCGACGCGGCATTCGCCGTCCCGATCGCGGTAAAGGACAGATACGGCGCGACATCGACGTTCGGCAACGGTTCGCTAAACCCCACCCCCGCGGCGACCATGGCGAGCCAGGCCGCCGGAAATGCATAACGGCGCCCGCGTTCGACCGCGGGCCTGAGTAACAACTGCATGCCACACTCTTCGTTTCGTTGGCTCGGAACGAACGACCCCACCACGCACGGCCCTCCCGCGGACCGCGATGCAGTACTGACGCTGTACGCTTGAGCGAAAAGCCGCCCTACTGGGCTGCTTGGACTTCCACCACTTCTGGCACGTAGTGCTTCAGAAGGTTTTCAATTCCCATCTTCAGCGTGGCCGTCGAACTCGGGCAACCCGAGCAAGAACCCTGCATGTGCAGGTAGACCACGCCGTCTCGGAAATCCTGGAACACGATATCGCCGCCATCCTGAGCCACAGCCGGACGGACACGCGTATCGAGCAGTTCCTTGATCTGGGCGACGACCTCGTCGTCATCCGCTGCGGCAACGGCCGTATCACCGCTGTCGGCCACCACCGGATCGCCGGAGGTGTAATGCTCCATGATGCCACCCAGAATGGATGGCTTGAGGACCTGCCAGTCGAGACTCGCCTCTTTCGTGACGGTCACAAAGTCGGAGCCAAAGAACACCCGCTCGACGCCTTCGATCGCAAACAGCCTCTTGGCCAGGGGCGAAGGCACGGCGGCATCGACGCTCGCAAAGTCCATCGTCCCCTTCTCCATGACGACGCGGCCAGGGAGGAACTTCAGGGTTGATGGGTTTGGCGTCTGCTCGGTCTGGATAAACAAACCTGGTCTCCTCAATCGAACGCTTGGTGGCGGGGCCACCTGGCATCGCTCAGACTGGGAACGGGACGTCTCCACCCCCAATCGGCATCTCGGACGTAGGAACCGGCATCCAGTCGATCAAGTTGATTCTTAGGTGCATCGGTATAACAGTTATGGAATATAGTAATATTATGTAATAAAATCAATATACTAAAAATGAAGTAAAAATTTTGATCTTGTTTCACAACTCCAATGCAAAATCTGATTGTCAACATGTGCCTGACAGAATGACGCGGAGATTGCCCGCATGGTCTATGAGATTGCGTCGATCTCGGATTCGGTCAAGGCACCCGGCACGATGGTCAGAGGGATACGGAGCTGGCCGCCGAGCTTGCCGGTGAAGGCCGTGACCAAAGGGCCTGGCCCCTCGCCGCCCGAGGAGCTGCCCAGCACCAGAACCGAAATAGATCGGTCCTCGGCCACGAGCTTGATCAATTCGTCGCGGCTCTTGCCCTCCCGAATGTGGATCGTCGGAGGCTGACCGGTGAGGGTGGCGGCCGTGTCGGCATGGCGGGCGACCACGTCCTCGGCCTGCTGGCGCGCTTCCTGGCGCATCAGGTCGACGACGGCCCCCCATTGCTGGCCTTCCGGCGGATCCATGACGTAGAGCATGGCCACCCGTCCGCCGGTACGCTTGGCTCGACGGCAAGCATAACGCAACGCATTCCGCATTTCGGGGCTTTCATCGACGACGACCAGAAAGACGCGTTCGTCGGCCCGGCCGGGCTGCTCGCTCACAGTCATGGTCCTCTTCCCTCTGCGCCCATCGTCCGGTCCGCCCCCTACAAACGCCGCATGATCGCGCCGCCCAGCCAGCCGGCGAACAGCGCCATGACAATCGCACCCACGCCGTAGAGCGCCCCGTCATGGCTCGCCCATCCCGCCAGCTGGGCGCTGAAGCCGACCTTGCCGACCGGCAGCGGCCTCGACACTGCGGCGACGATCTTGCCGTCGCGCAGCAGATACGCCTTCACCTCGTAGACCCCCTCGGGCAACCGGGAGGGAAAAGGCAGGTCGACACGAAACAGCCGGCTGGCCTGCACCGTGACCTGCCCGATCGCCGCCGGATAGAGCCCCTCCTGGCGCTTGACCTCGACCAGGCCGCCGCGGAACTTGGCCACCTCTGCCGCCGACCGCGTGCCGACCGGCTTGATGGTCGACATCCGATCTTCCAGCGACAGAATTTCGCCGCCGGCACCACGGGCGAGCAGCCGCTGCAGCGGCTGGCTGGCGGCAATGGCGTAATAGGCGGGCACATTCTCGAAGGACTGGCGGCCGGTGTTGAGCCACAGGCCCAGGACACGCTGCTTGCGCAGCACCGTCTCGCGCGCCTCCGGCCCGACCACGACCACGACCACCTCGCCCGGTGGATCGAACATCCCGAACATCAGAATGCTCTCCCCCTGGAAGGCCGAGGTGATCGACACGCGCGCGCGCGACAGATCGACGACCAAATCGGGCGTGACCGACTCGACCGGCACCGACGGTGGCGCGCTGGAATCGATCGATCCCCCCAAGCTCGGCCCCGGCAGAGCGCCACTGGGCGGCTCGATGCGCGGCCCCTGGGCCTGCGCGCCCGCCGCCCAGACGAGACCTGCCGCGAGGGCCGGCAGAAGGCGTCTCATGGCTGCACCTCGCGGATACCGAGCGAGAACGGCAAACTCGGCGTGCGCAGGAGTTCGGTCAGCAGTTCGACCGCGACCGCCAGAATCAGGATCGACATCAAACCACGCAGCACGACGCCCGGGAGCTTCGCCGCCAAGCGCGAGCCGATCGGCGCGCCCACCACGCCACCCAGGATCAGGAGCAACGCCAGCACCACGTCCACCGTGCCGTTGGTCGTGGCCTGGAGGAACGTGACGTTGGCCGCCACGAACAGGATCTGGAAATTCGAGGTGCCGATCACCACCGCTGTCGGCATGCCGAGCAGATAGATCATGGCAGGCACAAGGACGAAGCCGCCGCCAACACCCAGGATCGCCGACAGAATGCCGATCAGGACACCCAGCCCCAGCGGCAGCAACGCGCTGATGTAGAGCTTCGACTTGTAGAAACGAAGCTTCAACGGCAGGCGGTGCACCAGGTAGTGGGTGTGAAGCTTGCCGCGCGGCGCGCCAGGATTGCGCCGGCGCTTGACGTAGGTACTCAGACTTTCGACCAGCATGAGGAGGCCGATCGTCGACAGCATGATGACGTAGAGGACGGCGATGACGAAATCGATCTGGCCGATCCGCTTGAGATAGGTGAACAGCCAGACGCCGGCGGACGAGCCGAATATGCCGCCCAGCAAAAGCACCATCCCCATGCGCAGGTCGACGTTGCCGCGGCGCCAATGGACCTGCAGCGACGACACCGAGTTGGCGATCACCTGGTTGGCCTGGCTGGCGACCGCGACGGCCGGGGGAATGCCGACGAAAATCAGGAGCGGCGTGGCGAGAAACCCGCCGCCGACGCCGAACATGCCGGCGAGCAGTCCGGCTGCGGCCCCCAAGCCCAGCAGCACGAACACGTTCATCGACTGCTCGGCAATGGGAAGGTAGATTTCCACGGTGCCGGCCTACTTCAGCAGGATGTTGCTGATTTCGCGCAGCTGGGTGCGCGCCCGCAGCAGATAGAAACCCTGCGCGGCCAGATGATTGGGAATGAGAAACCCGTCGAGGTAGCCGTTCCAGACCACCCAGGGCTGCAGTTCGGCGGCGAGACGGAACGTCTCCACCGTGCCGTTCCAGGCATTCGTCAGCCCCTTCTCGCGGATGACGTTCTCGAAGTCGACGCCCAGTTCGCGCAGCAGCAGGTAGTTGGCGTAGAGCCGGCCCTTGTTGAAATAGAAGATGTCGTCGCACCGTGAATCGAACAGGTCGCCCGACTTCTCGATGATGTGCTGGTCGATGACGCCCGAATCGGAGCCCTCATCGTTGGCGATGCGATCGAGCAGCGCCTGAAGGTTGTCGGCGCGGCGCTCGAATATCGCCTGACCGGAGGCCAGTCGCTTGTTGTAGGCCAGCAGCTTCTCTCGGCCGGCGCGGTACTTCTGTGCCGACGTGGCCGACGGCATCAGCGACACACTGGGCTGCCACACCCAAATGTTGGGCTGCTCGTTCAGGAAGCCGCGCGCCTGCTCGAGGTCGCGGTCGGTCTGGCTCGAGCCGCGGGTGCGGCCGAGCTGGTCCATCAGTTCCGTACTGAAGCGGCCGAGCGCCGCCATGACGCCGCGCTGGAAATTCGGCATGTTGTCGAGCAATCCGGACGGCATGAAGAAAGGCTGCATCGGCGTCCAAGTGTGGACGTTGACCTCGCGATTGACCAGGTCGGCCGCGACCGCCACCGCCCTGCTTTCGCCTGGCGTCACGTTGCGCGGTGCGAACTGTGGATCGTCGTCGATGTCCTGGGTCACCAGCGCGCCGACGGGATAGTAGAGGATCGCCACCACTACCGCGGCACGCCACGCCCAGCCCCAGGCCGTGCGGCGGCCACCCGACCCGGCAGCCTTGGATGCAAAGGGACGAAAGGCCCGCACGCGATCCCACGCACGACGCCTCCAGGAAGGCGCCGATACGGGTGCTGCACCGTGATCCGGATCGAATGTCATGGCCGACCTTACCATTCGCCTCGTGACGAAACAGGGGCGTGGCCTGCTAGAGTGCCGTGATTCTTTAATCCAATGGAGTTGGTGGAATGGCGCTCGATCCGGAATCCCAGCGGCTGCTCGATCTGGCCGCGGCGGCCAACCGTCCGGCCTGGAACAAGCTGAGCCCGCAGGCCGCACGCGAGCAGTATCTGTCGCTCCGCCCGCCCGCCCAGGGTCCGCGCCCTGCCGGCGTGACGGTCATCGACCGCACGATTCCCGGGCCGGGCGGCGCGATCCCGATCCGGCTCTATCGGCCCGCCGCCGCGGCGGCCGATGCAACCTTGCCGGCGCTGCTATTCGCCCATGGCGGCGGCTGGGTGTTCGGCAACCTGGAAAGCCACGACGTGCTCTGCGCCCAGCTCGCCATCGACGCCGGGATCGCCGTCTGCGCCGTGGACTATCGGCTGGCGCCTGAAGCCCGCTTCCCGGGCGCCTTCGACGACGTCGTGACGGGCCTGCAATGGGTTGCGGCCAACGCCGCATCGATCGGCATCGACGCCACCCGGCTTGCCGTCGGCGGCGACAGTGCCGGCGGCAATCTCGCCGCATCCGTCGCGATCTGGGCCCGCGACAACGGCGGGCCGCGCCTGCGTCTGCAGATCCTTGCCTATCCGGTCACCGACGCCGTGGCGCGGACCGAGTCCTACCGTCGCTTCTACGATGGCTTCGGCCTCAATGCCGAGACCATGGAATGGTTCTTCGACCACTACACGCCCGACAAGGCGAGCCGCGGCGACTGGCGCGTGTCCCCGCTGCGTGCCGCCTCGCTCGCCGGTCTTCCGCCCGCCCTAGTGATCACCGCCGGTTACGATCCGTTGCGCGACGAGGGTCGCGCCTATGCCTGGCGGCTGCAGCAGGAAGGCACGCTGGCCGACCTCGTGGAGTTCGGCGGCATGCTGCACGGCTTCTTGAGCGCACCGATGCTGCTGCACGGCGCGCGCCGCGGGGCGGCCATCTGCGCTGCGGCGCTGCGCGAGGCCCTGGTGCTGCGCGCCCAGTGAGCGACCCGACGTCGTCCGGCGCCGTGCCCGCTGGCAAACCGGTGGGCATGGCCCTGCCGGGGCTGGTCATTGCCTTCGCCATGATCGGCGACACGCTGCTCTATGCCGTGCTGCCGCTCTATCATGAGCAGTTTGGCCTGAGCCTCGTCATGGTGGGCGTCCTGCTGTCGCTCAACCGCTGGATCCGCCTGTTCGCCAACTCCGGCGTCGCCCATCTCGGCGAGCGCATCGGCCCGCATGCGCTGATGATCGCAGCGGCCATCGGCGCGGCCATCTCCACGACGCTCTACGGCTTGGTCGAAAGCCCCGCCGTCCAGATCGTCGCCCGGTGTCTGTGGGGCATCTCCTTCGCCGCGCTCAATCTCGCGACGCTCGCCTACGCCGTCAGCGACCGCAGCAACGCCGGCAGGCGCGTCGGCACCAGCCGCGCCGCCATCGGCATGGTGCAGGCGATGTCGCTGGTCGGCGGCGCCTGGATCGTCCTGCAGCTGGGCCCCCGCTCGGTTTTCCTGATCTACGGCGCGCTCACCCTGGTGGCATTGGCAGCCGCCCTCCTGCTGCCGCGCCTGCCGCCCGAGCCCGTGGCGCACAAGGGCTTCCGCCTGCCCATCCCCCGCCGCCTCGAAGTCTGGGGCTTCGTGATGGGCTTCTCGGGCGACGGCGTGTTTCTGCTCACGCTGGCCTTCCTGCTGAAGGACTCGATCACCTCGGTGGCCGCTGTGATGGCCACCGCGCTCCTGCTGGCGTTGCGCTGGCTGGTCGAGATCACGACCGGCCCACTCGCCGGCTGGATCGGCGACCGCTTCGGCGCGCGGCGCTTCGCGATCGTCAACGGCGCCCTGCTGGTCGGCGGCTTCGTGCTGATCGCAGCGGAGCACGACGTCCTGGGCGCGCTGCTGGTCGTGCTGACCCGTGGCATGTTCAACACCCTGATCCCGGTGCTGGTGATCGAGCGCGGGCACGGCGGAGTCCTCTCCAGCCAGGCGAGCTATTCGACCTGGCGCGATTTCGGGGCCGCCGTCGGGCCGCTCTCCGCGCCCTGGCTGTTCCTCAATGTGGCCCAGGGCCCACTCTACGGCGCACTCGCCGCGGCGCTGGGCCTAGCCGCCTGGTTCTGCCTGGTCCGACGTTAGAAACGCGGGCCCAACTTTTCAAAATTGGCCCAACTCGAGGTGCCGAAATTGGGCTCTCCGCGCGCCGGAAAGCCAATAAATCCGGGATTTTACCCGGCCCGGCGGGCCCACCTGAACGATGGGAGTGTTGGGGCCCAATGTGTGCCCGGATCTGGGCCTGGGCATATGTCCGAATCGGCACGCAATACCGTCCACGATTCGATGCGTGGCTCTTTTCCCTGTTGGCGCCGGCACTGCCGGCACAACGCCCTTTGGGCTGAATGGATTGTGTCTCTCCTCGGGTCAGGACCCGCGGCGGCTGCACCAGGCGCTTCTGCGCGAACCCGCGGCCCCTCTTGCGGACTCCAGAGGGCGCGGGCAGGTCTTGCCGGAAACGGAAAAGGCCGGCGCAATCCCGCCAGCCCAGCAAAATTATAGACCAAAATCTGCTGAATCGTCAACTTTCATGTATACTTCCGATATGATTGCATATGGAAGTATATCGGCCTATATCTCCACCATGACCAGCCCCTCCTTTTCCGCCATCCTGCGCCTGCTCAGCGCCAATGCCCGCCTCGAAGAGCGCTTCACGAATGGCCTCGGCTCCCTGCACGGCCTTGCCCTCAAGGAAGTCCTGCTTCTGATGCACCTCGACCGTGCGCCGCGGCGGCGGCTCAGCCGGATCGACCTCGCGAAGCAGCTCTACGTCAGCCCGTCGACGGTCACGCGCATGGCAGCACCACTCGAGAAGTTGGGGGTGGTGGGCCGCGAGGCCGATCCGCGCGACGCCCGCCTGGCCTACGTCGTCCTCACCGAGGCGGGCCTGGAACTCGTCGCCAACGCCCGGGCCACACTCGAGGTCATGGCCGCCGATATCTTCCGCGACCGCTGGACCAAGGCAGACATCGCCACGTTGGCCGATCTGCTGGGCCGACTCACGGCCGGCCAGCCCGGTGACCTGGGCTGAGCCGATGATCCACCTCGTTTGCGGCTCGACCGGCGCGGGCAAGACCACCTATGCCGGAAAGCTCTCCCGGCAGCTCGGCGCTTTGCACCTGTCGATCGACGACTGGATGGTCGGACTGTTCACACCGGACAAGCCCGAGCGTCCTGACTGGCAATGGATCGACGAGCGGGTGACGCGCTGCGAACGCCAGATGGTCGCCACCGCCCTTCAGCTCGGCCACCTCGGCGTTCCCTCGGTGCTCGACCTCGGCCTGCAACGCGCCGATCAGCGCCAGCGTGTTGCAGCACCCGCGATGACGGCCGGCTTGGCTGTGCATCTGCATTTCCTCGACATCGACGCCGCCGAACGCTGGCGACGTGTCGAGGGACGCAACCACGACCAGGGCGAGACCTTCCGTCTCACGGTCACCCGTCCCATGTTCGATTTCATCGAAACGATCTGGCAGCCGCCCGGCGCCGATGAAATGGCGGCCCTCAACGGCGTGCGGGTTACGGCCTAGAGGCGATCCAGTTTGAATGGACTCACGCCAAAAAGGACTGCGGGCCTCCAGGCCCGCAACAGGCGCATGTGAATGCGCCGACATGAGCGGGTCTGGAGGCCCGCGGTCCGATGACACTCTAGCGGAACACGTCCTTGCGGTGACGCACTTCGGCGAAAACGGCCGTGGGATCGCTGCCAGCCATGCCGACCGCTGCCTGCACGGCGGGGATGTCGACGCGCAGGAACGGGTTGGTGGCCTTCTCCTCGCCGAGCAGCGACGGCACCGTGGCCTCGCCGCGGGCCCGTGCCGCGTCGATGGACGCCGCGCGCGCCATCAGCGCCTTGTTGCCGGTCTCGATGGTCACGGCGAAGCGGGCGTTGGACTGGGTGTATTCGTGGGCGCAATAGACCCGCATGTCGTCGGGCAGGGCGCGCAGGCGGTTGAGCGACGTCCAGAACTGTTGCGGCGTGCCCTCGAACATCCTGCCGCAGCCCAGCGCAAAGATCGTGTCGCCGCAGAACAGCGCGTGCTGGTCGCGGAAGGCATAGGCGATGTGGCCAGACGTGTGGCCCGGGATGAAGAAGACCTCCGCCTCGGCCTCGCCGAAGCGGTAGCGGTCACCGTCGTCGACCTCGACGTCAATGCCGGGAATGCGCGCCCGGTCGCGCCGGGGGCCCACGATGGTGCAGCCGGTCGCTTTCTTGATCTCGAGATTGCCGCCGACGTGATCACCATGATGGTGGGTGTTCAGGATATGCGTGATCTTCCAGCGGCGTTTTTCCGCTTCGGCGAGGATTGGTCCGGCCACCGCCGGATCGACGACGGCCACGGCGCCGCTCTGCGGCTCACGCATCAACCACACGTAATTGTCGCTCAGGACCGGGATTCGGACGATGTCTAGCGTTGTGCTCATGATGCGCAACGCTAGCAGAGCTGGCCTGCGCAAGCCATGCCCTCCCCATGGTGCCCGCCATAGTGCTCGCGGCCTGCTTTCTGCTAGGATTACTGCATGTGGAGCGACGTCCTCGACCTTGAGGAATTCTACGGCAGCACGCTCGGCCAGATGACGGCGCGGCTGCTGCGCGCGCGGCTGCGCGAGGTATGGCCGAATGTCCGCGGCGAGACTGTGCTGGGGTTGGGCTATGCCACGCCCCTGTTGCGGCCCTTCGTCGAGGAAGCCGCACGCACGCTTGCCTTCATGCCGGCCCAGCAGGGCGTCGCCCGCTGGCCCCGCGAGGGTCGCAATCTCGCGACCCTGGTCGACGAGATGGATCTGCCCCTTCCCGACCGTTCGGTCGATCGCGTGCTGCTGTTTCATGCCATCGAGTGCACCGAGCAGGTGCGTCCGCTGCTGCGTGAGATCTGGCGGGTGATGGCCGATGGCGGTCGTCTGATCGTGGTGGCGCCGACGCGTGCCGGTTTCTGGTCGCAGATCGATCGCTCGCCATTCTACCAGGGCCATCCCTATTCCACTGGCCAGCTCGCCGCCCTCATGCGCGCCAACATGTTCGCGCCGCTGCGCCAGACGCGCGCGCTCTACATGCCGCCGACCCGCTCGCGGCTCGCCATGCGTATGGCGCCGGCCGTCGAGCGCTTCGGCCAGCGCTGGCTCGGCCGCTTCGCCGGCGTGAGCGTGATCGAGTCCGGCAAGCAGCTCTATGCCGGCATCGCCGAGCGCGCGCAGAACCAGGCGGTCGCCGTCGTGCGGCCCAAGTTGCGCGTCGCCAGTTCGCGCGACACGCACGCCGCGCGCAGCACCAAGGACGGCGAAGCCCCTGCCTCCTGACCTCCGGAACAAAGACATGTCCTTTTCTCCGCGCGTGATCGCGCTACTCGGTTTTGGCGAGGCGGGATCGGCTATCGCCCGCGGCCTCTGCATCGAGGGCGGCTGGCGCGCGTCACACGATGAAGGGGGGCCCAAGCCCGGCGACAACGCCCCGCGCCGCGTGATCGCCATCGACACGGCCCTCGACAAGGACGCGCGCGGCAAGGCGCTGGGCAAGACCGCCCGAGCGCTCGATGTCGCGATCGAAGACCGCTACACCGAAGCGCTGCATGAGGCCGACCTGGTGATCTCAGCCGTGCAGGGCGAGTTCGCACGGGATGCCGCGGCTGCCGCCGCACCGCTCCTGAAAAAGGGCGCACACTTTCTCGATCTCTGTACCATCACCGGCAAGATGTCGGACGAGGATCGCGCCGCCATCGAGACTGGCGGCGGATGCTACATCGATATCGCCGTCATGGGGGGCTTCTTCAAGCAGGGCATCAAGGCGCCGATGCTGGTGGCCGGCGAGGATGCCGAACCGATGGTGGCGTGGATGAACGCCAACGGTTTCGTCGCCACGCTGCTCGGGTCGAAACCCGGCAGCGCCTCGTCGGTGAAAATGCTGCGCAGCGTGCTGGTCAAGGGCATCGAGGCGTTGGGCGTCGAGGCGCTGGTGACGGCGCAACGCCAGGGCATCCTGGAAGAGGTGCTGGGCTGCCTTGGCGACGCCGACGACATGACGTTGCGCGGCTTCATCGCCATGCTGGTGCAGACGCATATCGTGCATGCTCACCGCCGCTGGGAGGAGATGGGCCTTGTGGCCCAGACGCTGCGCGAGACCGGCGTCGATCCGCTGATGACCGAGGCCATCGAGCGCAGCCACCGCCGCACCGTCGACGCCCATATCGCGCCGGCAGATGGCCAGGTGCCGAGCCTGGAAGAGGCACTCAAAGTCCTGTCGGAGAAGGTCATCCATGGCATCTGATGTTTTCGACCAGCTCGTCGCGCTGCTGAACGACGCCAACGCGAATTTCCGCGTCATCGAGCACGAGGCCGAGGGCAAGTCGGAGGCGATCAGCGTCATCCGCGGCAACCGGCCCGACCAGGCGGCCAAGGCCATGGTGCTGGACGTGCGCGGCGGCGGCGGTGGCAAGCGCCCGGTGCTCGCCATCCTGCCGGGCAACCGCAAGCTCGACTTCAATGCCGTCGCTTCCCTCTTCGAGGCGCGAAAGTGCGGCTTCGCCTCGCCGGAGACGGCGCAGGAGCTGACCGGTTGCGTTATGGGCGCAGTGCCGCCCTTCGCGCTCAACCCCGCGCTCGCCGTCGTGGTCGACGAGGACCTGCTCGCCAACGAAACACTGTTCTTCAATGCCGGCCGCCTCGACCGATCGATGGAACTCGACACCAAGGACTGGTTGACGGTCGCCAAGCCGCGCATCGCGAAGATCGCTTCACGTGTCTGAAGACTGGCGCTTCGGCCCAGTCAGCGAAGTGGACTTCGAGCCGCTTCTGACGTTGCGTGTCGAGGTCATGCGCGAGCATCTGGAGCGCGTCTTCCGCTACAAGCCTTCGCGCGCACGCCGAATATTCCGCGAGCATTTCGACGGACCGGGAATGCGGCTGATCCTGCTGGGCAGTGAGCGCGTTGGCTGCGTGGGGTTCCGGCGCCTCGAGCATGAAATCAAGATCGACTCGTTCTATCTCGACCGCCGGCTGCACAATACCGGACTCGGCACCAAGATACTGAAGGCGCTTCTCACCGAAGCCGATGCGACCGGCCTGCCGGTGCGCCTCGAAGTGCTGACCGGCAGCAAGGCCGACCGCTTCTACCTGCGCCACGGCTTCGTGAAGCTCAAGGAAGACGAGATCGAAGGCGAATACGAGCGGCCCGCCGGCGGCCGGCCGATTGCCGCCCTTCTGCCGCGCGGCCAAGGGCATCAGTTCGTCGTCTACGGCGACGCCTGCTCCGGCGTTGCCGGCGCCCTGCACGAGCGCACCTTCGCCAGCGTCAACGCAGCCCTTCGGCGTCTGGCGCCCTCGCCCGAATTCATTCTCTTTCTCGGCGACGAGATCGCGGGCTACTCGGCCGACGCCGACACGCTGCGCAAGCAGTGGCAACACTGGCTCGACCGGGAGATGGGCTGGCTCGACCGCCGCGCGATTCCGATGTGGCACACGACCAGCAACCACGCGACCTACGACGCCATGAGCGAGGCGGTGTTCCGGGAGGTGCACGATCACCTGCCGCGCAACGGTCCGGCCGAACAGGAAGGCCTGTCGTACTGGGTGCGGCAGGGCGACCTGCTGCTCGTCTTCGTTCACACCTTGTGGACGGGCCTCGGCGGCGAGGGTCACGTCGAGACCGACTGGCTCCGCTCCGTGTTGCACCAGCATGCGGATGCGCGCCACAAGCTCGTCGCGGGCCACCATCCCGTCCATTCGGTCAACGGCTTCGCCGGCGCCTATCAGCGCGATGTCGGCCCCGAGCATGCGACGGAATTCTGGAACGTCTTGAGCGAGGGCGGTGTGCTCGCCTACCTGTGCGGCCATATCCTGGCCTTCGACGTACAAGTCCATCGCGGCGTGCTGCAGATCTGCACCGCCGGCGCCGGCACCGCACATCGCATGCCGGAGGGCGTCGAGTATCTCCACGCCGTCCAGGTCGCGCTCGATCGCCAGGGACTGCGGTATCAGGTGTTCGATGCCGAAGGTCGCGTCCGCGAGCGCCTATCGTGGCCGCTGGCAGTGCCGCCGGTCGAGCAGTGGCAGGCACTGGGCGAAGCCGGCATTGGCAACGGCAAAATCGTGGCGTTCCGCTTCACCGGCCACGCCGCAGCCGTCGGAACGAGCCCGGCCCAGACACTTCTTTCGGTCTTCCGGCCCGGTATCCGCGCGCCGCTCTGGGTCGGACTGCGTGGACCGGCGCAGCGGCTGACGGTGATCCTGGAGCCGGAGCCCGGCCGCAGCCCGCACTACTGGATCGGTCCGGCCTTCGAGGCCGGTGCACCTTTCGACCTTCAGCTGCTCGTCCATCCGGGCATGGGGCCCGGCGGCCTGCTCTATCGCCTCGCCGCCGACGCGCCCTGGTCGTCGCTGTCGGCCGCCTCCGCCTGGGGCGCCGAACGCCTGAACTGGCCGGAACGCTGGAGCGTCGGTCATGGCCCGGACGGACCGGCCGACCGCGCATTCCTCGGCAGCAATCTCGCGGTTTCGACAACGACCCTCGAAGGCTAGAGCAGGATGATTCTAGGTTGGTCGTCGGACCTAGTCCCTTACGGATTTAGGTCGTTGCTACCAGCAGTTCCTCTGAACCCGGGCGGAGGCCGTCCGTCCGCCCGGCGAAGTAGCGCTGGGCAAGAGTGGCTGCCGACACATGCTGGACTTCCTTAAAGCCGGCTTCACGGGCCAGTGCCAGCATCTCCGGCGGCGTGAAGAAGCTGATGAAAGGCGTCCCGCTCGCTCGCGCTCCCTTCTCCGACGCCTCACGCCCGGGACGCTCCTCGGGTTCCACGAATTCCAGCGGCAGCAGGAACGTCATGGCGAGCGTGGATCCCGAGGCGAGCGCCGTGATCTGGCGCAGCATCGCTGCGATCGCGTCCTTGGTGAGGTACATGCTGACGCCGGCGGAGGCCACGACCGCCGGCCGACCGGCATCGAAGCCTGCGGTCGCGAGTCGTTCCCACCAGGATGCGTCCGCTTCGAAGTCGACCGGCACGAGCCGTAGCCACTCCGGGATGCCGAAGCCCAGCTCGATCAGGCGCTGCCGCTTCCAGACCTGAGCACCAGACTGGTCAACCTCGAATACCCGAAGACGGGAAGCAATCTCCGGACGGCGCTGGGCGAAGGTATCCAGGCCGGCACCGAGGAT
This sequence comes from Reyranella sp., assembly GCA_030679805.1. Lineage (GTDB taxonomy): Bacteria > Pseudomonadota > Alphaproteobacteria > Reyranellales > Reyranellaceae > Reyranella. The sequence continues at coordinate 29,772 of JAUXST010000574.1, forward strand.
GACGTACTGGGCGACGCCCTGACTGGCCCGTTCCGCGACCAGATCCTCGATGAAACGAGCACGGGCCACGATCGATGCTCGGAATTGGCTCGTGAAGTGCGGATCCATGTCCGGACGGCGGCGCCAACCATCGTCCGGGGCCGCCAGCCGCAGGCCGATCTCGTCTTCGAGCACATGCGGCTGCGGATCGACCTCGACGTGCAGGGCCCGCCACAAGGCGACCCGCACTGCCGTGCTGTCTGGCGCCGCAGTTCGCTCGTCAGGCATGACGTCTGCCTTCCCTACCTAGCCTCGGAGTTCCAGCCCGTTTCCTTCGGGGTCTTGCAGATAGATTGATGCGACGGACCCTGACGAACCATAGCGCTCGCGAATCTCACCAACCTCAACACCGTGGAGTTCAAGTTTGCGCCGGACCTCTTCAAGATCAAAGGCCGCAACACGCAGGCACATGTGGTGGAGATTGGGCGCCGCCGCGCCCATCGTATCGCCGCCGACCCGACCCATGCGGCCGGCGATGTCGATCAGGTCCACAAGGGCAGAGCCCGCTCGCAGATGGACGAGTCCGAGTTCGTCCTGCCTGCGTTCAACCTGGCAGCCGAGCACTCTCTCGTAGAAGTCGATCATGCGACCCATGTCGGTCACACGCAGCGCCACGTGATCAATTCCAACAACTTCCATGACCCGATCTCCATTGACTGGCGGGGGAATTGAGATATCTCGATGTCAAGACAATTGGCGCGCGACCTGTCGCCAGATCATGTAAGCGGGCGCCAACGGCAATGGTCGGCAGAGCTTCCCGATATCGACACCAGCGGCATGGCGATCCTGGGACGGGCGCGCTGGATCACACTTGCCGTGCGTCCGGCCATTGAGGCTGTGTTCGCACGGCATGGCTTGGACAGTGGCGAATTCGACGTTCTTGGCACTCTGTTGCGCTCAGGGCCGCCCTATCGGCTGCGCCCCACCGAACTGTTCCGGTCGCTCATGGTCTCTTCTGGCGGCATGACCGCTCGGCTGGCGAAGCTGGAGAGTGCCAGGCTGGTGAGTCGCGTAAGCGATCCGGACGACGCCCGCAGCCTGCTGGTTCAGCTTACCAACGACGGACGTCGCCGCGCGGAAGCGGCTTTCCGCGAGGACATGCAGGTGGAAGCGGAGCTGCTGGCGGGAATCACACCCGCTGAGCGCGAGGTACTCGCCAAGCTTTTGGCGAAGCTCGCCTTCTCACTGGCGAAGGACCGATCTGAGCCTGGTTCTCCGCTCACCTGATTGAGCTCGTCTCTTGAAGTCGTCATGTTCTGATGAAAAGACCGCCAAGCGCATAGAGCATATGGCCCACCGCGTGTTGGGTTACTCTCTGGACACGAGTGAATCCGGAATCGTCACGCTCTAGTCGCGCCTCAGCATGAACACCGCCTGCTCACCGAAGACGTTGGCAAGCAGCGGCGGCATGTGGATCGGCCGGCTCTTGCTGTTGAGCACGATGGCGCGCTCGATGCGCACACCCATCTCGTGGCAGAGCGCGCGGAAGTCATCGATGCTGCAGAGATGGATATTAGGCGTGTCGTACCACTTGTAGGGCAGCGACGTCGTCTGCGGCATGCGACCGCCGAACACCATCCGCAGGCGCACCTGCCAGTGCGCGAAATTGGGGAACGACACGATCGCGCGCTTGCCGACCCGCAGCATCTGGCGCAGCACCTCGCGCGGCTCGCGCGTGGCCTGCAGGGTCTGGCTCAGGATCACGTAGTCGAAAGCGTCGTCGGGATAGGCCCGCAGATCGGCGTCGGCGTCGCCCTGGATCACCGACAGGCCACTGGCCACGCAAGCATTCACGCCGGCCTGACTGAGTTCCATGCCACGTGCATCGACCCGCTTGAAGTCGACCAGGTAGGCCAGCAGCGCCCCGTCGCCGCAGCCGACGTCGAGCGCGCGGGTGTCGGGCGTCACCATATCGGCAATGAGCTGAAGGTCGACGCGGATGGCGGCGGTCACGGCCACGCCCCCTTCATGTTATCGTCCCCTTTCATGCTGCCTGCCTCAGCCCGCGCACGGCCGCCGCGCCCTTGAGGAAGCCGCTCAAGGTGCGGAACATCTCCGGCTCGTCGAGCAGGAAGGCGTCGTGGCCCTTGTCGCTCGCGACCTCGACGAACGACACGTTGGCCGCCGCCGCGTTCAGTGCATGGACGATCTCGCGGCTCTCGCGCGTCGGGAACAGCCAGTCGCTGGTGAAGGACATCAGGCAGAAGCGTGTGGGCGAGCCGCGGAAGGCATTCGCCAGCACCCCGCCATGCGCGCCGGCGAGGTCGAAATAGTCCATCGCGCGGGTGATGTAGAGGTAGCTGTTGGCGTCGAAGCGATCGACGAAGGTCGAGCCCTGGTGGCGGAGATAACTTTCGACCTGGAAATCGGCGTCGAAGCCGAAGCCCAGCGCGTTGCGGTCCTGCAGGGCGCGGCCGAACTTGCGCTGCAGCGCCTGCTCCGAGAGGTAGGTGATATGGGCCGTCATGCGGGCAACGGCGAGGCCGCGCGCCGGCACCGTCTGGTGCAGGCGGTAGTCGCCGCCCTTCCACTCGGGATCGGCCATGATCGCCTGGCGGCCGACCTCGTGGAATGCGATGTTCTGTGCCGAGTGGTGCGCGGCACAGGCGATCGGCACCGCCGAGAAGACACGGCGGGGGTAACTCGCGGCCCACTCGAGCACCTGCATGCCGCCCATCGACCCGCCGATGACGCAGAACAGGTCGGGGATGCCCAGGTGATCGAGCAGGGCTGCCTGGGCGCGCACCATGTCGCCGATGGTCACCACCGGGAAACGCAGGTTCCAAGGCTGGCCGGTCGCAGGATCGCGCGCCAGCGGGCCGGTCGAGCCCATGCAGTGACCCAGCACATTGACGCAGATGATGAAGTAACGCGCCGGGTCCAGGACCTTGCCCGGCCCGACCAGGCTCTCCCACCAGCCGTCCTTGCCGGTGACGGGGTGCCGCTCGGCGACGAACTGGTCGCAACTGAGCGGGTGGCAGACCAGGATCGCATTGGTCTTGTCGGCGTTCAGCGTGCCGTAGGTCTGATAGGCGACCCGATAGGGCCCGAGATCGACGCCGCAGTCGAGACTGAGCGGCTGCTGGACACCCAGGATCGCATGGCGGCATTGGGCGAGCGCCATTTGTTCGGCGTCGGTCAGGTCCTGGAGCAACGTCCTCTCCAACGAAAAAGCCCCCGACCGGAAGGGCGGGGGCTTTTTCAAGCACTCCGACCTTTTAGCGGGGATTAACGTGGCCGCAAGCCGGTCGGCTCAAATTCCACGGATGACTTTTATACGAACCTCGCCGTGCGGGTGCAAGCGCCTTGAGGCTTGTTTGCCTTTACGCGATGTGGCTGAACGTAGTATCGCCGCTGCGCACAGGAATTACCGGCCTCATGAACGCACCCAGTCTCGACAGCCTGCGGCAAGAAATCGACGCCATCGACGGCGAACTGCACGGCCTGATCGGCCGGCGCGCCGACGTGGTCGGCCGAATCGCGGGCGTCAAGCCGGCCGGCGGCCTTGCTCTGCGACCCGGCCGTGAGGCCCGGGTGATGCGCCAGCGGCTGGCCTCCCACCAGGGACCCTTTCCGGTCACCGCCGTCTTCCGCATGTGGCGCGAGATGATGTGCGCGCTCACCCTGATGCAGACACCGGGGCTGAAGATCGCCATCTGCCGGCCGGCGGAGCAGCCCGGCTACTGGGATCTCGCGCGCGACCACTTCGGCTGCCAGATTCCGCTCGTCGCCCACGACACGCCCGCGCAGGTACTAGCGGCCGTGCGCGGCGGCCCGACGACGATCGGCATCGTGCCGGCCCCCATCGAGTCCGACGTCGCCCCATGGTGGCCGCTGCTGGCCGGCGGCGACGCGACATTGCCCAACGTCGTGGCCCGCCTGCCCTTTCTCGCCATGCCCAACGCGCGGGCGCGCGGCATCTCGGCCCTCGTTCTTGCCCGCATGGAGCCTGAGGAAAGCGGCGACGACAGCGCCCTCATCGCGATCGAAACACCGGCCGGCCTCAGCCGCGACCGTATCTCCGGCGGCCTGGCCAAGGTGGGACTGCCCACTTTCACCTCGGCGCTGGACCAGGTTGTCGACGGCGTGCATCACTATCTCATCGAACTGCCGGGCGTGATCGTCGATGGCGACCCGCGACTGCGCGAACTCGGGGCGGCCTTGGGGCTGAAGAGCGGCCGTGTCGCCGCGATCGGTGCCTATGCCGTTCCGGCCATCCTCGGTCCTAGGGCCCAGCCCTGATCGCTACCTACGGGAGACTGCCATGACCGCGCTCACTCCGCGTCCGGGCATCATGAAGATCGCACCCTACGTCCCGGGCAAGGACTCGGTCGAAGGCAAGGAGACCATCGCCAAGCTCTCGTCCAACGAGGGCGCGCTGGGACCGTCGCCCAAGGCGATGGCAGCCTATGCCAAGGCGGCGGCCGAGCTGCACCGCTACCCCGACGGCAACGCCGAGAAGCTGCGCCAGGCGATCGGCCGTCACTACGGCCTCGACCCGGCGCGCATCGTCTGCGGCGCAGGCTCCGACGAACTCCTCAACCTCCTGATTCGCGCCTACTGCGGACCGGGCGACGAGCTGCTCTACAGCCAGTTCGGCTTCCTGATGTACCCGATCAACGCGCTCGGCGTCGGGGCGACGCCGGTGGCGGCGCCGGAGACCGACTACAAGGCCGACGTCGATGCGCTGCTGTCCAAGGTCACGAACAAGACCCGCGTCGTCTGCCTCGCCAACCCGAACAATCCGACCGGCAGCTATGTCACCAAGGACGATGTGCGGCGCCTGCACACGGGCCTGCCGAAGAACGTGCTGCTGGTGATCGACGCGGCCTATGCCGAGTATGTAAGCTGCAACGACTACGAGTCGGGTGTCGAGCTGGTCGACCAGGCCGAGAACGTCGTGATGACGCGCACCTTCTCCAAGATCTACGGGCTGGGCGGTCTCAGGCTCGGCTGGATGTACGGTCCGGCCGGCATCGTCGACGTCATGAGCCGGCTGCGTCAGCCCTTCAACGTCAACCTGGCGGCGCAGATCGCCGGGATCGCGGCGATGCAGGACATCGCCCACACCGACGCCAGCCGCACCAACAACGACATCTGGCTGCCCTGGCTCAGCACCGAACTCGCCAAGCTCGGGCTGAAACCGCTGCCCAGCGTCGGCAACTTCTTGACGGTGGGTTTCGGCTCGAAGGAACGTGCCGCTGCCGCCAACGACTGGATGATGAACGACGGCCTGATCCCGCGCATGATCGCGGGCTATGGCCTGCCCGAGCATCTGCGCATCACCATTGGCACCGAGATCGAAGTGAAGGCCGTCGCGGCCTCGCTGGCCAAGTTCGTCGCCATCGGCAAATGAGCAAAATCCACTTCGAGAAGATCGCCCTGATCGGCATCGGACTGATCGGCGGATCGATCGCGCTCGAGGCGCGCAAGCGCGGGCTCGCCAAGTCGATCGTGGCGGCCACGCGCAGCGCCGAGACCGCAGCCACGGCCAACCGGCTGAAGCTCGCCGACCATTGCGGCACCGACCTCGCGGCAGCGGTGAAGGATGCCGACCTGGTGATCGTCTGCACGCCGGTCGGCGCCTGCGGCCCGGCGACCGCGGCGATCGCCTCGTCGCTCAAGCCCGGTTGCATCGTGTCCGATGTGGGCTCGGTGAAGCAGACCGTGATCGCCGACATGCTGCCGCACATCCCCAAAGGTGTGCATTTCGTGCCCGCCCATCCGGTGGCAGGCACCGAAAATTCCGGGCCCGAGGCCGCCCTGCTCGACCTGTTCGAGGGCCGCTGGACCATCCTGACGCCGCTGCCCGGCACCGATGCCGGGGCCGTCGACCGGCTGGAGGCCTTCTGGAAGGCGCTGGGCAGCCAGGTCGACCGGGTCGATCCCGCCCATCACGACCGCATCCTCGCCATCACCTCGCACCTGCCGCACCTGATCGCCTACACGATCGTGGGCACCGCCGACGATCTCGGCGGCCATCTCAACGCCGAGGTGCTCAAATATGCGGCCGGCGGCTTCCGCGACTTCACCCGCATCGCCGCCTCCGATCCGACCATGTGGCGCGACATCTTCGTGAACAACAAGGAAGCCGTGCTCGAAGTGCTGCAGCGCTTCCAGGAAGACCTGTTCTATCTGCAGCGCGCCATCCGCTGGGGCGAGGGCGACAAGCTGTCCGAGCTGTTCACGCGCACGCGCGAGATCCGCCGCGCGCTGATCCATCTCAACCAGGCGTGAGTACGACAAAACCCTTCTGGGTCTTTGGCTATGGCTCGCTGATGTGGAACCCGGGCTTCGCCACGCCCGAAACGCAATCCGCCCGTCTGCACGGCTGGCACCGCGCTTTCTGCATCCATTCCGAACATTATCGCGGCACGCCGCGGAAGCCCGGCCTGATCCTCGGCCTGCTGCCAGGTGGCGCCTGTCGCGGCCTCGCCCATCGCCTGCCGCGCGCCGGCTACGACGCCGTGCGCCGCTATCTGCGCACGCGCGAGATCGACAACGACGGCGTCTACGAAGAAGAAGTCCGGCCGATCCACCTGCACGACGGGCGCGTGGTGGACGCGCTGGTCTATCTCGCCGACCGCCGGCACCGGCAGTTCGCCGGCAAGCTGCCGCTCGCCAAGGCCGCCGCCCTGGTGCGGGGCGGCAAGGGCGCCGCCGGCACCAACGTCGACTACCTTCGCAATACGGTGACGCACCTGCGCGATCTCGGATTGCGCGACCCTGCCCTCGAAGAGCTGGCGCGACGCGCTGGCGCTAGCGGCGGGCCCCGTCCTTGAGCGCGGCGCCCACGACGAAGCGCAGTTCGTCACGGGCCCGCTCGACCGACAGGCCGAGCCGCCGACGCAGGACGACCCAGCTCTCGGGTGAGAGCGCCAGGGCCACTGCGTTCAGCATCCGTCCGCGCTGCTCGGCGGACAGGCCGGCCAGTTCCCGGTCGAACCAGCGGGCAAGGCTTGCATGGCCGGCGGCGTAGAACTGCGCGACCATGTCCGCGGCCGGCACCGACCGGTGCTGCAGGGTCTCGACGAAAGTCCACATCGACAGCAGCCGCTCGTGGCGCTCCGCAGCTCGATCGACGATGAACTGGATCCGCCCCTCCAGCGGCGACACCGCGCCCGGCTCGGGTATGTCGCCGAATTCGGTGCCCAGCACGCGATCGAGAACGGCGACATAGAGCTCGGCCGTATCCGCGAAATGCTGAAACACCGTGCGCGCCGAGACGCCGGCCATCCGGGCGATGTCGCGCACGATCGGCGCGACTTCTCCAGTGACGGCCAGCGACAACGCCGAGGTGACGATGGCCTCGCGGGTCCGGGCGACGCGGCTGCCGTTGACGGCCGGATGTGGGATCACTTGCCGATGTAGAACTTCGATGTCCATTCAAGCCCCCTGCTTTGTCGCCACGGATGCGCCGCCGTTCTCCTTGGGGAGGGGACCGGCTCCATGCTTTCATGTATCAACGGCGTTGGATGCAGCGGATACCAATGCGTCCGCGAAGACAACCCGACGGCACGTAATTAAATACGGCGCCTAGTAAGCCATTCGTAAGCTCCCGGTGTGCCGATGACAGACAAGAAATTCACTGCCGCTTCCCTCGCCGCCCAGGCCATGGGCTGGATCGACCCGGTCACCAAGGCGGTCGTGCCGCCAATCCACATGGCGAGCACCTATCTGCGCGACGAGGACAACGGCTACCGCTCGGGCCGGATCTACGCCCGCGCCGACAATCCGACCTTCGACCAGGCCGAGGCGACGTTGGCGGCCCTGGAAGGCGGCGCCAAGGCGCTGGTCTTTTCCTCGGGCATGAGCGCGGCCACCGCCTGCTTCCTGGCGCTCGCCCCCGGCGACCACGTCGTCGTTCCCAAGGTCATGTATTGGTCGCTGCGCAACTGGCTGGCCACTTTTGCGACCCACTGGGGCCTGAAAGTCGAGTTCGCCGACGCCGACCGGGCCGACGCCCTCGCCGCCGCCGTCCGGCCGGGCGCCACCAAGCTGGTCTGGATCGAGACGCCGGCCAACCCGACCTGGAGCGTCACCGACATCGCCGCCGCTGCCGACATCGCCCACCGGGCCGGCGCGCTGCTGGGAGTCGATTCGACCGTCGCGACACCCGTGCTGACGCGACCTATCGAGTTCGGCGCCGACATCGTCATGCATTCGGCGACGAAGTACCTCAACGGACACTCCGACATCATCGCCGGTGCCTTGGTCGGGGCGCGCGATGACGCCCACTGGGCCAAGCTGCGCGCCATCCGCGCCCAGCTCGGCACGATCCTCGGCCAGACCGAGGCATGGCTGCTGATGCGCGGCATGCGCACGCTGTTCCCGCGCGTCGACTGGGCCTGCCGCTCGGCGCAGTCGCTCGCCGAGCGCTTCGCGGCCCATCCGATGGTAAGCGAGGTGCTCTATCCCGGCCTGCCGTCGTTTGCCGGCCACGCGGTCTCGCTGAAACAGATGAAGGGCGGCTTCGGCGGCATGCTGTCGGTGCGCATCAAGGGCGGCGAGCGCGCGGCCATCGCAACCGCGGCGCGCGTGGCGCTGTGGAAGCGCGCGACGTCGCTGGGCGGCGTTGAAAGCCTGATCGAGCATCGCGCCAGCATCGAAGGCCCTGGCACGCCCTGCCCGCCCGATCTCCTGCGCCTGTCCGTAGGCGTCGAGGACAGCGGCGATCTCTTCGACGACCTCGACCAAGCGCTCCGGCGCGCCGACAACGCCTGATTGCTTGGCCAGGACTACTTGGGCAGGCCGAACACCGCGGGCAGGCCGGCGCCGATGCGCTCGTTCATCATCTCGATCGAACCATCAGTGTAGGCCGCGATCTTGGCGCCGGCGAGATGGCGGGCCAGCGGGTACTCGGCGCGCAAGCCATTGGCACCCATCGCCTGGATGCAGTCGGCGATGCGATTGACCGCCATGTCGGTGGCGAACTTCTTGGCATAGGCCGCCGGCAGCACGGCATCGCCCGCCTCGTCGATCAGGCGCGCCGCGCGATAGGTGAGAAGGCGCGCCGCCTCGAGATCGGTCGCCGCATCGACCAGCTTCCAGCGCACGCCCTGATGCTCGAGCACCGGCTGGCCGAAGGTCTGGCGCTGCTGGGTGTAGCGCACCGCCGTCTCGAGCGAGGCCTGCAGCATGCCACAGCACATGGCGGCGACATAGGCGCGGGCGCCGTTGATACCGGCGAGCGCCGCCTTGAACGCTTTGCCCGGTTCGTGCAGCACGGCCTCGTCGGGTGCGAAATAGTCGACCAGGCGGAAGCCGCCGACGCCGATGGCGTGACCGCCGTGCAGCTCGAACGGCTTGTCGCGCTCAAAGCCCGGCCGGTCGGCCTCGATCGCAAAGCAGGCGATGCCGCGATAGCCCTGGCTCTTGTCGGTCTGCGCATAGGCCACGGACAAGCCCGCCACGGCGGCATTGGTGATCCAGGCCTTGGCGCCGTTCAGCTTCCAGCCGCCGTCGACGCGCGCCGCCGCCATCTCGAGCCCGCCGAAGTCGCTGCCGACGCCGGGCTCGCTGAGCCCCGCGCAGCCGATCACCTCGCCCGCGATCATGCGCGGCAGCAGGCGCGCGACGTGGCCGGGCTGGCCGTCGCGGGCAAAACGGGCGCAGGCGTTGTGATGATTGATCAGCGCAAAAGCGAAGGCGAAATCGTGCCGCGCGATCTCCTCGAAGGCGCGTAGCTTGCAGGAGAAGGACAGTCCCTGTCCGCCGTGCTGCTTGGCCAGCTCGATCGTGTTCAGGCCCTGGGCGCAGGCCGCCTTGATCGTCTCCAGCGGGTAGCGTCGTTCCCATTCCCAGCGCGCGGCGTTGGGCGCGACATGCGCCTCGGCGAAGGCCTTGGCGCGGGCCACGACGGCACGCTCCTCGGCGGTCAAAACTTCATCCAGCATCGGCCTCAGATACACGATTGGACCTGCAGCGCAACCGCGGGCTAGAATGCCGACGACGCGGGTGTAGCTCAGGGGTAGAGCGTCGGCTTCCCAAGCCGTAGGTCGCGGGTTCAAATCCCGTCGCCCGCTCCAAAATACAACGAACGATCGTTGCGGGCAGGAACGTCGACATGGATGCGGTGAATTCGGCGCCGGCCGCGGCTACCGGCGACTACGAAGCCGATGCGGCCGCCTTCTCGGCTTTCTGGTGCAACGCTCGCGACCAGCTCGACCGACTACCGGCGAAGGCGCAGCGCGATGCTGCCGCGGTCGGGGCTGCCGAGGCTCTCAAGCAGGCCGCCCGCGACGCGCGCTTCATCTTCCTGCGCGTCCACGCCCGCACCCTCTACGATCGGCTGACCGACGGGCGACGGAAGTTCGTGCGCATCGAGCGCCTCGCCTACGCCGCCGCCGATGCCGTCCCCGGCCTGGTTCCGACGCGCGCCGAGATTTCGGCCGAATCGGATTTGCGCCAGTCGGAGAAGGAAGGCCTGGAAATCGACCAGGGCATCCTGTTCAACCAGTTCCTCGCCGATCCCACGTGTGGGCTGCATCTCTGCCACGCCATGCTGCTGCCGCGCGAAGAATCCGCCGAAGCCTTGGCGAAATTCCTGCGCGATGGCCGGCTCGACCTGGGCACGGCCAAGGTCGAGCGCCAGGGCAAGGCGGCGGTGCTGCTGCTGTCCAATCCGCGCTTCCTCAACTCGGAGGACGTCTCAACCCAGTTGGCGACCGAGGTCGGCGCCGATGTCTGCATTCTCGATCCCCAGAGCGAGGTCGCCGTGCTGCGCGGCGACGTGGTTCCCACGGGAAAGTATGCCGGTCGCCGCGTCTACAACTCAGGCATCAACCTCACGCATCTCTACCACGGCCGTATCCCTTTCCTGTGGTTCCTGATCCGCGACATGGGCTTCGTGAACAAGATCGTGCGCGGCGTGGCGCGGCCCGACGTGGCGCCGGACGAGGTCATGGGCGATTCGATCGAAAAGCTCTGGATCTCGGCCGTCGACACCTTCGCCATCGGCGGCGGGTGCCAGATCCTGCTGGCCACCGATTTCAACATCGCCGCCCGCGACGCCTACATGACCCTGCCTGCCCGCAGGGAGGGAATCATCCCGGCCATGGCGAACCTGCGGCTGGCGCGCTTCATCGGAGACCGGATGGCCCGCCAAGCGATCATGTACGAGCGCCGCTTCGACTGCGATTCGGCGGAAGGGCGGCTGATCTGCGACGAGGTCGTGGAACCGGATGCCATCGACCGGACGATCGATCATGTCGTCAGCAGGCTGACCGGCTCGGGCGTCGTGGGTGCAATCGGCAATCGCCGGGCGCTACGCCTCGCCGCCGAACCGCTCGATCTGTTCCGCCGCTATGCCGCGCTCTACGCGCGCGAGCAGGCCCTTTGCCACTTCAGCCCGGCCCTGATCATCAACCTCGAACACCACTGGAACGCCCAGAACCGCCGGGCCTGAATCGTCGGGCTCGATCAACGCTCGCGTTTCAGTGTTCGCGGGGCGCGTGCTTGCCGAGAATCCGCTGCAGGGTGCGCCGGTGCATGTTGAGGCGACGCGCCGTCTCCGAAACGTTGCGGTCGCACTGCTCGAATACGCGCTGGATGTGCTCCCAGCGCACACGGTCGGCAGACATCGGATTGCTGGGCGGCGGCGGCAGCTTGCGGCCGTGGGCCGTCAGCGCCTGCTCGATCGCATCGGCGTCCGCCGGCTTGGCGAGATAGTCGACCGCACCTTCCTTCACGGCGGCGACGGCGGTGGCGATGTTGCCGTAGCCGGTCAACACCACGATGCGTATGTCCGGCCGGGCCTGACGCAGCGGACCCACCAACTCCAGGCCGTTGCCGTCGCCCAGACGCAGGTCAAGGACGGCAAAGGCCGGCGGGCGGGCGGTCTGCGTCAGCGCCTCGGCGACCGAGCCGACAGCCGTCACGATGAAGCCGCGCAGTTCCAGCGCCCGCGCAATGCGGTTGCGGAACGCGGCATCGTCGTCGGCGATCAGCAGGGTCCGGTCCTTGTTGGACGTTGCGCCGGCGATTACCGGTGACACGGGGCGGCCGGCACCTGCGTCCTGGCTCATGGCGACTCCTTCGACATCGGCCGCTATGTAGCCTTGAAGACGGGATTTGGCCAGCGCACGGAGACCACCGCCCCACCCCCCGGAACGGACCGATTTCCGAAGATCACGGTGGCTCCGGTGCGTTCCAGAAGCGTCTTAGCGATGAAGACGCCCAGGCCCATGTGGCCTTCCTCGCCCTGGCGGGTCGAAATAAAGGGCGTCCCGAGCTCGTCGAGCAGCGCGTCGGAGAACCCAGGCCCATCGTCGGTCACCACGACCTCGGACCACTCGGTCGTCCAGCGCGTCGCGATTCGGATTTCGCTTCGCGCGAAGGAAACGGCGTTTTGCACGATGTTGCCGATACCCTGCATGATTTCCGGGCTACGAACCTGGATCGGCGCCAGGGTTGGCGTGCCTTCACCGACCGGGCCCGACTCGTAGATGATGCCGATGGTGCCGCGATTGTAATTCTGCGCCGCCGCCTCGATCAGCGCCGGCAGGGGCACCAGGGTGTAGGCATCCGAGACGTCACCCGCTGGATCGACCGAAAGCCGTGCCAGGATCGAGCGGCAGCGGTCGGATTCGGCTGACAGCAATTCGACGTCTTCGCGCAGCGGATCGTCCTGCTCGATCTCGCGCAGCATCTCCTTGGCGACGACGGCGATGGTCGACAGCGGCGAGCCCAGTTCATGGGCTGCCGCCGCGGCCAGGGCGCCGAGCGCCGACAGGCGCTGCTCGCGCGCCAGAGCCGCCTGGGCCGCCGCCAGCGCATCCGCCATCTGCCGCGCTTCCTCGGCCAGCCGCCAGCCATAGAGCGTGATCAACATGGTTGTGAGCGTAAGCCCGGCCCAGGCACCCGCCTGATAAATGTCCGGCAGATCAAGCGGCGGCCCTCGCCATGGCAGCGGCTCGTGGAAGACTCCGAGGACCGCGATGATGACGATCGTCAGCAACGACAGTGCGATATTGCTGGCAAGCGACAGGATGGTGGCGCCGATGGCGACGGGCGCCAGCAGGAGCAGCGCGAACGGGTTGAGCAGACCGCCGGTGAGGTAGAGCAGTACGGCGAGTTGCAGGACGTCGAAGGCGAGGAAGATCGTCGCTTCGCGGTCGTCGATGCGCGCCGACGCCGGCCGGCCGAGGCTAACGGTGAGATTGAGCAATGCAGAGAGTGCGATCGTGCCGCCGACCGCCAGGACCGGCAGGCCGAAGCCCAGGCCCCATTGCACGACTGCCGCGGTGAAGAACTGTCCGGCGACGGCGGCCCAGCGGATCAGCACCAGGGCGCGCAGGCGAACGCCGCCGCGCGGTGGCAGGCCGGGAGCGGCCCCGGCGCTTCCGGACCCGGGAGCAGCGGGCCCAGGATTGGTAGGCCCAGGACTGGTGGGCGACGAGATGATCTCGGCGCGCACCGTCATCGGATCACTCCTCGAGCATCAGGTGTTTGCGGTGGATCGTCGTGAACAGCGGGATCTTGCGCTGCTTCTTGCGATCGGGCGGCTCTTTCACCAGGCGACCGATCTCGCCCAGAATCAAACCGGTGATGGTTGGCAGCGGCAGCTCGCGCGCCTCGTCGAGGCGGACCCAGCGGATGTCGCCCATCTCGCTCGAATGCCGGATCTCGCCGCTCGCATCCTCGGCCCGGGCCATGAAGAAGCGGGCGTTGAAGCGGCGCGGTCGCCCGGGCGGCGTCACCGCGCGGGCGATCAGGTCGAGGCAATCGAGTGCGGGGCCCATGCCGGTGTCGAGGAAGCCCTGCCAGTGCTCGCCATAGTCCCTGTCCGGGACGCCGCCCTTCAGCGGCTTGCCCAGCATCAGACCGCTCTCCTCGAAGGTCTCGCGCACGGCCGCGACGGCCAGCGCGCGGGCGCGTAGCGCCGTCGCGGCCTTCTGCAGGCGGGCATTCACGAAGCGGTCGAGCGGCGTGGCGATCGGGACGTGCGCGTCGGCGCGGTCGACGCGGCCGCCGGGAAACACATAGCGGTTGGGCATGAAGGCATGTGCGGCGGCACGGCAACCCATCAGGACTTCGGGCGCCTTGCCCTTCATGCGCACGAGAATCAACGTCGCGGCATCGCGCGGCCGCATGTAGGGGTAGGTCTTCTCGATCTTCTCGACCGGGCGTTCGCTGCCGGGCTTCAGATCGCCGTGAACATAGCCTTTGTCGGTGCCGCGCACGACGGCGCCGGCGGGGATGCTTCGTTTGCTCATGCGAGCACGATAGACCAGCGGCCCTAGAACGACCAGCCGACGGGAGTATCGGGGCGAAATACGGTGATGGTCTTGGCCAATCCTGCGGCCAATCCCGGCACATCCACGCTTTCCGGCGCGTCGAGGGCCGCGGCGCGGAGCATCACCCGCTCCTCGTTGGCCGGCAGGCCGTAGAAACGCGGACCGTTCAGCGACGCGAAGGCCTCCAGCCGATCGAGGGCGTTCTCCTCGGCGAAGACCTGGGCATAGACCTGCATCGCCACCGGGGCGTTGAAGACGCCGGCGCAGCCGCAGGCGCATTCCTTGGTGTCGGCGGTGTGCGGCGCGGTATCGGTGCCGAGGAAGAATTGCGCGCCGCCCGAGGTCGCAGCGCGTCGCAGAGCGAGACGATGCTCCTCACGCTTGGCGATCGGCAGGCAATAGAAGTGCGGACGGATGCCGCCCTTGAAGATCGCATTGCGGTTGTAGCTCAAATGATGCGGCGTGATCGTGCCACCCATGCGGCCGGGATTCGCTTCGACGAAAGCCACGCCTTCGCGGGTGGTGATGTGCTCCAGTACGATTTTCAGGCCCGGGTGGCGCTTCAGGAGCGGGGCCAGGGTCTTGTCCAAAAACACCGCCTCGCGGTCGAAGATATCGACCTCGGGATCGGTCACTTCGCCATGGACGAGGAGCGGCATGCCGGCCTTTTCCATCGCTTCCAGGCCTTTCGCGACGCGATCCATCGAGGTCACACCGTGCGCGGAATTGGTCGTGGCGTGCGCAGGATAGAGCTTGGCGGCCACCCAGACGCCCTCGTTCTTGCCGCGCAGCAGCTCGGCGGGATCGGCGCCGTCGGTGAGATAGCAGGTCATCAGCGGTTCGAATTTCAGGTCGGCCGGGACCGCAGCGCGGATGCGGTCGCGATAGGCCACCGCCTCGGCGACCTTGGTCACGGGCGGGACCAGGTTGGGCATGATGATGGCGCGGGCGAACTGGCGGGCGGTGTGGACGGCGCAGGCTTTTAGCATGGCGCCGTCGCGCAGATGGACGTGCCAGTCGTCGGGGCGGCGGAGGGTGAGCGTTGAAGGCATAGGCATAGGGCGCTTTCTAGCTTGCTCCCGGGCGGGCACCAATGTTGATTGCGGGCATGAACACGATGAACAAGTTGAACGACGCCGTAGACTTCGCCAAATCCGCCGAATCCCACTGGCCCAAAAGCATGCGGATGCCCGATGGGCAATTCGTGATGACCTACGATTCCGGCGAGAAGGCCCCGGACAACGAGGTCCTTGGCCCGGTAACGCCGCGCGGCGGCCACGCCGGCATCGTCTACCAGGGCGGCCAGAAGCTGGTCGAATGGGGCGACGTCGACAACGCCGACATGACCTTCAGCGTCGCCAAGAGCTACCTGGCGCTCCTCGCCGGCCTGGCGCTGGGCGACGGTCTCATAAAAAGCCTCGACGACAAGGCCGGCGACTACGCGCTCGATGACGGCTTCAAGAGCGAGCAGAACAAGGACATCACCTGGCGCCACCTGCTGACCCAGACCAGCGAATGGTCGGGCAGCGTCTTCGGCAAGGAAGACCGCATCGACCACAACCGCGTGGTCGGCGTCACCGTGGCCGACGCGCCCAAGGGCACGCGCCGCGCGATGAAGAAGCCCGGCACCTTCTACGAATACAACGACGTGCGCGTGAACCGGCTCAGCTACTCGCTGCTCCAGCTCTTCAAGGAGCCGCTGCCGTCGGTCCTGAAGCGCCGCATCATGGATCCGATCGGCGCGTCCAACGGCTGGAAATGGGACGGTTATAAAACTTCCACCGTCACCATCGACGGCAAGCAGATGCTCTCTGTCCCGGGCGGCGGGCACTGGGGCGGCGGCATCGTGATCTCGGCGCGCGATCTTTCGCTGATGGGACGGCTGGTCGCCAATGCCGGCGTCTGGGAGGGCAAGCAGATATTGCCGAAGGGCTGGACGGCGGAGCTGGTGAAGCCGTGCCCTGTCGCGCCGTTCTACGGGCTGATGTGGTGGCTCAATACGGACAGGCGGCAGTTTGCGGCAGCCTCCGAGCGCAGCTATTTCGCGCTGGGCTGGGGCAGCCACATCGTCTGGATCGATCCCGACAACGATCTGGTGACGGTGCTGCGCTGGATCGACCGCAAGAAGGCGCCGGGATTCGTCGAACGCCTGCTGGGTGCGATCAAACAATGAGCCTCGATTACTCGGCCGTGCCGAAAATGCCGGATGGACGAAGTGCGGCCGAACACATTCTGACAATCGAAAGCACTGCGTCAGAAGTTGTCCGGGTGCCCATGGGGAACGGCGGCAAGATGACCTGGCACGTC
>JAUXST010000577.1 GCA_030679805.1 Reyranella sp.
GGCGACGGCCGCCGCGGCGCCCACCGTGCCCCAGGTGCCGTGCGGATGCATGTCGGGCCGCATCGCCGCGGCAATGCCGATGCGGGCGCCCACTTCGTAGCCCAGCACCAGCGCCTCCATCACGGCCTTGCCCGAGAGGCCCTTGATCTCGGCCAGCGCCCAGACGGCCGGCAGTGCGTGGATGGCGGGATGGCCCTTGGCGAAGCGATTGCCCTCGTCCATTTCGAGGAAGGTACCGGCCGTGCCGTTCAGGAAGGCTGCTGCCGCGGACACCGCCTTCTTGTTGGTGCCGATCACCGAGGCCTCGCCCACCGGGCTGACGGTGAGCTTGGCCGTCAGCGTCTGCATCTCGGGCTCGGCCGCGCCGCCGGCGATGGCGCCCATCGTGTCGAGGATCACGTAGGAGGTCTGCTCGACGGTGGCGGGCTTCAGCTGCTCGAAGCGGAAGCCCACGAGGAAGTCGGCGAGCGTGTCGAGCCAGAAGGCGGCCACCTGTATCAGCCCATCATCGTGTCGATATAGTGCCGGGCGATCTCGCCCGGCGTCGCCTGCCAGACGTTGCCGAAGCGTTCGATCCGGCGCAGCGCCTCGTCGAGATACTTTATGCGATGCGCCATGCCCATCAGCCAGGGATGGATCGACAGGTTGAAGACCTGGCCGCCTTCCTGGTGCAGCAGTTCGAAGGCTTCGCCCACGATGTCGGGATAGCGTGGCGTGGGAATGCGCCGGAGTGCCAGTTGCTGAACATCGTCCCATTCCGGCTGGTTGGGCATCGAGACGAACTTCTTGCCGACCTTCATCGGGTAGGGTTGGTCGTCGTTCGGCCAGTCGAGCACGTAGTCGAAGCCCGCGTCGGCCAGAAGCTGCGGTGTGCGCTGGCTCTCGCCGTAGTCCTGGCCCAGCCAGCCGGTCGGCCTGACGCCCGCCGCCTTCTCGATCGCGGCGAGGGACTGGGCGATCTCGGTCTTTTCCTCCGCCTCGGTCATCTTCGAGGAGATCATGCGGTTGGCCGAGTGGCCGTGGCCGATGAACTCGTACTTCCGCTTCTTGAACTGCTCGATCAGGTAGGGATAGCGCTCGGCCGCCAGCGCGTTCACCGCGACGCCGGCCCGGATCTGGTAGCGGTCGAGCACGTCGAGCACACGGAAGATGCCAACCCGGTTGCCGTAGTCGCGCTGCGTCCAGGTGCGGTAGTCGGGGGTGAAGCTGCCGAATTCGCCGACGTGGCGCGGGTCCCTGACGCTCGTCTCGTCGGGGATCAGCTCCCAGTATTCGAGATGCAGCACCACGAAGGAGGCGACGCGGGCGTTCTTCGGCCAGTTGAGCCTTGGCCGCTCGGGAAACGGCGCATAGTCGTACCAGGGATTGTCCATCCCGGCGGGCAGCGGCGGTGGGTTCTTCGGGACGTTGTTCTTGGGTGAGGTGCTCATGTCACGCCTCCTTCCCGAGATGCTGCTGGTAGGGTTTCAGCCCATTGGCCACGTACCAGTCGAGGATGTCCTCGGCGGTGCAGACCCAGGCGTCCTTGTGCTTGCGGATGTAGCCGAGTGCCCGATCGAGATGCTTCACGCGATGCGGCGCCCCCATCATGTAGGGATGGAGTGCGATACACATGACGCGGCCGTTCTCCGGTCCCTCGCGATAGACCGTGTCGAAATGGTCGATGATCATCTGCGCGAATTCCTCGGCCTCGACCGGCTGGCGGTAGATCAGCGCATCGTTGAGATCCATCGTGTAGGGCACGTGGATCAGCGGGCCGTGCTTTGTCGCCAGCGGCGTCGGCTGGTCGTCGTGATAGAAGTCGCAGATGTATTCGAGGCCCGCCTCCTTCACGAGGTCGGGCGTGTTGAAGGTGTTGGAGATGGCGGGCGAGAACCAGCCGCGCAGCTTGCGGCCGGTCAGCCTGAGGTGCGTGGCCTTGCTGTGCTCGATGACCGCACGTTCCTCGTCTTCGCTATAGCCCCAGTGATAGCGCGTGTTGAGATAGCCGTGGCTCATGTACTCCCAGTGCCGGGCCTCCATGGCTTCCAGGATCTCGGGGTACATCTCGATGACCGACATCGAGAGCGACACCGTGCAGCGTACGCTGTGCTTGTCCAAGACCTCGAACATCCGCCACAGGCCGACCCGGTTGCCATAGTCGCGGCCGCCGTAGCCCAGCACGTCGGGGTGCGGCATGCGCGGCCAGGGGTTGCGCACGCGGACCTCGGCGGGAACATATTCGTAGTGCTCGATATTGGGGCAGACCCAGACCGCGACGCGCGCGCCGTTCGGCCAGGACAGCTTCGGTCGCTCGATGACCGGCGAATAGCTGTAGCGATACGGATCCATCGTGGGAATCTTCCTTTGTTTGGCATGTCGAGTGCATCACGGGTTGCGCCGCACTTCAACGCCCCGCATCCTGTTCGCATGGCGGATAACATTCGCTTCACGCTCAACGACGACCCGGTCGAGCTGTCCGGCGTCTCGCCGATGACGACGCTGCTCGACTGGCTGCGCGAGCATCGTGGCCTGCGGGGCACCAAGGAAGGCTGCGCCGAGGGCGACTGCGGCGCCTGTACGGTCGTGCTCGAGCAGGCCGATGGCCGCCGCCGGCCGATCAATGCCTGCATCGCCCTGCTGGGCCAGATCGACGGCCAGTCGCTGCGCACCGTCGAAGGCCTGCGCGGGCCGGACGGCGCACCGCATCCGGTGCAGACGGCGATGGCCGAAGCCGATGCGACGCAGTGCGGCTTCTGCACGCCAGGTTTCGTGATGTCGGCCTATGCCTTTGCCGTTGGCGGCGAGGCGGCCGATCCCGCGACCATCCACGACGCGCTGGCCGGCAATCTCTGCCGCTGCACCGGTTACCGGCCGATCGTCGAGGCCATGACCAAGGTGGCCGGCCTGCCGGTCGGGCCTGTGCCTTCCGCGCCGATACGCAAGCAGTCGGCAGCCTTCGACGGTCGCTTCTTCGCGCCGCGCACGCTGGCCGAGCTGCTGACGTTGCGGTCAAAGCACCCGGAGGCACTGCTGCTGGCGGGCGCCACCGATCTCGGCCTCCTGGCCAGCCGGTCGCGCAAGCCGCCGGCCGCGGTGATCCATGTGGCCCATGTGCCGGAACTCACGGCGATCACGAAAGCCAAGGAGCAGATCACGATCGGCGCCGCCGCGACCTACGCCGACGTCCTGCCGGTCCTGATTGCGGCTTATCCGGCGCTAAAGACCTATCTCGCGCGGCTAGGCTCGCGGCAGATCCGCTCGCTGGGCACGATCGGCGGCAATATCGGCACGGCCTCGCCCATCGGTGACATGCCGTCGGTTCTGCTGGCGCTGGAAGCGAGCCTAAGGCTGATTTCCAGCCACGGCGCCCGGGATCTGCCGCTGGACGCGTTCTTCCTCGGCTACCGCAAGACGGCGCTCGCTCCCGACGAGGTGATCCAGAGCCTGTCGATGCCGCGCCTGTGGCCGGGCGAGGTCTTCTTCTGCGACAAGCTCAGCAAGCGCCGCGACCAGGATATTTCCACCGTCTCCGGTGCCTATCGCCTCAGGATCAAGAACGGCACCATCGAGGACGTGCGCACCGGGTTCGGCGGCCTGGCGGCCACGCCCGTGCGGGCGCGCAACGTCGAGGCGGCGCTGAAAGGCCAGCCCTTCGCGCAGGTGACCTTTGAGGCCGCGGCGCACGCCGTGCCAAAAGACTTCCAGCCGATCGACGATTGGCGCGGGACGGGGGCCTATCGCCTGACGGTGGCGGCCAACCTGTTGCGCCGGCTCTACTGGCGCATCGCCGAGCCCGAGCGCGCCATCGAGGTCGAGGCGCTATGACGAGCAGCGTTCCCAGCGCTGTCCATAGGGCGGCGCGTCACGATAGCGCGCTCAAGCACACGACCGGCCAGGCGCTCTATATCGACGACATACCCGAGCCGCCAGGCACGCTGCATGCCGCTCTGGTGCTGAGCCCCGTTGCGAGCGGTCGTCTTCGCAGGCTCGATCTGTCCGCCTCGGCGGCGGCGCCCGGTGTCGTGGCGGTGCTCGGCGCCGCCGACGTTCCCGGCCGCAACAATATCGCCAGTCCCGGCAAGGAAGAGCCCTTGTTCGCCGAGGTCAGGGTCGAGTTCGCGGGCCAGCCGCTGGCCATGGTGGTTGCCCGTTCGCTCGACGCGGCGCGCGCCGCGGCCGAACAAGCTGCGATCGACATCGAGCCCATGGAAGCGATCCTCGATATCGCCACCGCACTTGCGCGGAAGGCCTATGTTCAAGCGCCATCGACCATCCTGCGCGGCGATCCCGACGGGGCGCTGGAGACGGCCCCGCACAAACTCAGCGCCGAGTTCAGCGTCGGCGGCCAGGAGCACTTTTATCTCGAAGGCCAGATCGCCTTCGCACTGCCGGGCGAGGACGGCGATCTTCTGGTGCATTCCTCGACGCAGCATCCCACCGAGGTCCAGCACGTCTGTGCCCAGGTCTTGGGCTGCGACTACAATCGCGTCACCGCGGTAGTGCGCCGGCTGGGCGGCGGCTTCGGCGGCAAGGAAAGCAACGCCTCGTGGGTCGCTGCGGCCGCTGCATTGGCTGCCGCGAAGACCGGCAAACCTGTAAAGCTTCGCCTGCCGCGCGAGATCGACATCATCGCCACCGGCAAGCGCCATGGTTTCGACTACCGCTACACGGTGGGCTTCGATGGTAATGGCCGGGTGCTGGCGCTCGACGCCTCGCTGGCGGCCGATGCCGGCTTCAGCCTCGACATGACGCCGGGCGTCGTGGCGCGCGCGTTGACCCATGTCGACAACGCCTACTGGATCCCGCACGTCCGCGCCGTGGGCTATGCCTGCAAGACCAACAAGCAATCGAACACCGCCTTCCGTGGCTTCGGTGGTCCGCAGGGCGTGGTCGTCATGGAAGACGCGCTCGATCGCATCGCGCGCCATCTCGGCCGCGACGCCAACGAGATCCGCGCGCTCAATTTCTATGCCGAGGGCCGGGACGAGACGCCCTACGGCCAGACGGTCGACGAGAACCATCTGGCGCGCTGCTGGGCCGAAGTGAAGAAGGGCGGCGACTACGAGCGTCGGCGGGCCGAGATCGACGCCTTCAACAAGGCCAGCCCGATCCTGAAGCGGGGTTTGGGACTCTTCCCGCTGAAATTCGGCATCTCCTTCAACCTGCCGCACATGAACCAGGCCGGTGCGCTGGTACACGTCTATACCGACGGCTCGATCCGCCTGAATCATGGCGGCACCGAGATGGGGCAGGGGCTGTTCGTAAAGGTGGCCCAGGTCGTGGCCGAGGTCTTCGCGGTCGATATCGATCGTATAAGGCCGTCCGCGACCTCGACCGCCGAGGTGCCCAACACCTCACCGACGGCGGCGTCCACCGGCTCGGACCTGAACGGCTGGGCGGCCTATGAGGCAGCGAACACGATCAAGCAGCGCATGATCGCCTTCGCTTCGGAGCATTTCGGCACGGCCGAAGGCGACATCGCGTTCGCCGACGGCAACGTGCGCATCGCCAAACCAGGCAGCAACCAGGTCGTGAGCTTCGGCGAGCTGGCGAAGCTCTGCTGGATGGGCCGTGTCTCGCTGTCGGCCACCGGCTTCTACAAGACGCCCAAGAT
>JAUXST010000583.1 GCA_030679805.1 Reyranella sp.
TACGTGAAGAGCGGCGGCAACCTCCATCCGGCGCGCTATTACAAGGGCCTACTCGAAGCGACGCACGCGCAAGGCGCGATCCTGTGCGGCAACCTCGAGGCCGAGCGCATCGAGAAGACCGGCAATGGCTGGCGCGTGCTGACGGCCAAGGGGCCGATTGCCTGCCGTGAGGTCGTGATCGCGACCAACGGCTACACCGGCGACCTGACACCGAAGCTGAAGCTGCGCGTCGTGCCGGTGGCGAGTCATATCATCGCGACTGAAGAGCTGCCGATGCCGGCGACGGACTTGATCCCGCTGCAGCGCTCGATCGGCGACACCAAGCGCGTGCTGACCTATTACCGGCCCTCGCCCGACGGCAAGCACCTGATCTTCGGCGGCCGTGCCCGTTTCACCGCGGCGCCGCCGGAGGTGAGCGCGCCGGTCCTGTACCAGTACATGATCGACCGCTTCCCGCAGCTTGATGGAATCCGTATCACCCATGTCTGGACGGGCAACGTCGCCTTTGCGCTCGATTCGATGTCGCACATGGGCACCGACGACGGCATGCACTATCTGCTGGCCTGCAACGGCAACGGTGTCGCCATGATGACCTATCTCGGCACCCAGACAGCCAAGAAGATCGCGGGCGGCTCCAATGCGCCGGTCAATGCCTTCGATGGCCGCGAGTTCCCCGAGCATCCGCTCTACAACGGCGATCCGTCGCTCTATCTGCCGCTGATCGGCGCGCTGTACCGCACGCGCGACTGGCTCGACCGCAAGCTGGCTGGCTGAAACAGGATATTGAACATGAAGGTTGGCATCGTCGGCGCGGGTTCGATCGCGTTCGGAATGGCGGCGTTTCTCGAGCACGAAGGACATGCCGCCACCCTGTGGTCGCCGTCGGGTGAACGCACCAAGGCCCTGTCGACGGGCGAACCACTCGTCGCCGCTGGCGCGATTGAGGGGACGTTCAGACCGGCCGTTGCCTCCAGCGCCGAGGCGCTCGTGGCCGGCGCCGAGGTGATCCTGATCGCCCTGCCGGCTTACGGCCACAAGCACGTCTTCGACCGGATCGCGCCGCACATCACATCAGCGCAGACGGTAATCGTCAGCTCGCACGCCTCGTTCGGTGCGCTGTATCTCTCGCGACTGCTTGCCGCCCGAAGGGTTGCGGTTCCGATCGTCGCCTGGGGCACCACGCTTGTGAGTGGCCGTCAGACCGGACTCGCCAAGGTCCAGGTGAACACGGTGCGCAAGTCCGTCGATCTCGCCACACTGCCCGCGTCGCGCAGCGCCGAGGGTCTCGCCCTCTGCCAGACCCTGTTCGGCGACCGCTTCGTCGACCGGCAGAGCCTGC
>JAUXST010000586.1 GCA_030679805.1 Reyranella sp.
GGCAGGCCGCGGCGTCGCCCGCTTCCTGCAGGTCGACCAGTATCCGATGGGGATCACCGGCTGCTGGGCGAACGTCAATCCGCCCGGCGCCTACCATCCGATGCATCACCATCCCAACAACTACCTGAGCGGCGTCTACTACGTGTCGATCCCGGCCGGCGGTTCGCAGATCCTGTTCCAGGATCCGCGCGGCCAGGCCTCGATGATCATGCCCAAGCCGCGGCAGTACACGAAACTTACCGCCAACGCCGCCAACGCCCAGAGCAAGGAGGGCCGCATGGTGCTCTTTCCATCCTGGCTGAAGCACACCGTGCCCAGCAACGACGGCAACGACGAACGCATCAGCATCGCGATAAACTTCATGTTCAAGAACTTCACCGATGCGATGGCCGCCCCGATCTGGGAACCGACGGCAGGCAAGGCCAAGCCATGAGCATGCTGCGGGATCGCTACGACAACCAGCTCAGCACCACGTCGACCGCCGCGCGCGACGCCTACCTGGCGGGCGTCGAAAGCCTGATGGCGGCCACGCCCGGCATGGACACGGCCTTCGAGGCGGCGGTAACGGCCGACGAAGGATTTGCCCTCGGCCACATCTCGCTGGCCCGCGCAAAACAACTCCTGGGGCGCAGCCACGAAGCCAAGGCGCCGTTGGCGCGCGCGCGCGAGCTGGCGGCCGGCACGACGCCACGCGAGCAGAGCCAGATCGCCATCTTCGAGAAAATCCTGACCGGCCAGGGCGCCGCGGCGCTGGAAGCGATCTACGAGCACCTGAAGAGCTGGCCGCGCGACGCCATGGCGCTGGCGCCGGCGACCAGCGTGTTCGGCCTCATCGGCTTCTCGGGCAAGGTTGGCCGCGAAGTCGAGCAGCTCGCGATCCTGGCGCCGCTCGAGAAGCACTATGGCGACGACTGGTGGTACCGCACCCAGCTCGCCTTCGCGCAGATCGAGCTGCAGATGTTCGACGAGGGTTCGCGCAACATCGAGGCGGCGCTCGACGGCTTCCCGCGCAGCGCCCATGCCGCGCACATCCGCGGCCACCTGTTCTATGAGACGGGCCGGCGCGAGGCGGGCCTCGCCTATCTGGTGGACTGGATGAAGGAGTACCCGCGCGACGGCCTCATGCATTGCCATAACAGTTGGCATCTCGCGCTATGGTCGATGGAGACGGAACAACACCAGGAAGCTTGGCGCATCTATGACGACTCGTTGCGTCCCGGCGCCGCCTGGGGACCGCAGATCAACGTCCTCACCGATTGCGCCGCCTTCCTCGCCCGCACCGAGGTGGCGGGCGAGCCGCGCAGCCCCGAGCGGTGGCGCGAACTGGCGGACTACGCCACCAAGTGGTTTTCAAGATCGGGCCTCGGCTTCGCCGACATGCATACGGCACTCGCCTATGCCATGGCAGGCGATGGCGAAGCGCTGGCGAAATTCGTCGAAAGTCCGCGCGGCGCCACGGCAGACATGTTGGCGCCACTAAGCCGCGGCTTCGATGCCTTCGCACGCGGCGACTGGAGCCGCGCAGTGGACGAGATCGAACCCCTGCTTGCGACGCACGAGCGCCTGGGCGGCAGCCGCGCCCAGCGCGATCTTCTCGAATACCTGGTGACAGCAGCCATGGTGCGCGCCGGCCGGACCGAATCGGCGCGGCGCCAGATCTCGACGCGGCGGCCGCAGAACGGCAAAGGCAGCGGCTTCCCGGTGGCGGGCCTCTAGCCGCTCCGTCGCGGTCGACCGGCTTTAGCGCATGCCCAACAAGTGAAGTTTCAGTATAGTCATAAACATGAAGTTGAAGCAGGAAGTCCAGGAACTCTTCCCCACGCCGCTGTGGACCGTCGACCTTCCGCCAGCAGACGCCGTGCCCTTCAACGCCAAGCTCAAAACCGAAATCGAAAAGATCATCTCGCCGCGTCCCACGGTGCCGAGCGGCAGCAACTGGCAGACGCCGCAGGATCTGCACACGCGTCCGGCCTTCGCCGACTTCGCCAAGCTGGTCGAGATCGCCGCCGGGAGCGTCGCGCAGTACCTGCAGGTCGAGCAGTATCCGATGATGATCACGGGCTGCTGGGCCAACATCAATCCGCCCGGCAGCTACCATCCCACCCACAATCACCCGAACAATTACCTGAGCGGCGTCTACTACGTGGCCGTTCCCCCGACCGGCTCGCATCTGCTTTTCCAGGACCCGCGGCCGGTGATGATCATGCCTCGGACCAAGCTCGGCCGCGTCACCGCCAACGCCGCCGTCGCAGAGGTCAGGCCGGGTCGCATGGTGTTTTTCCCGTCCTGGCTCCGGCACCACGTTCCCTCCAACGAAGGCCCGACCGAGCGCATCAGCATCGCCTTCAATCTCATGTTCACGAATTTCGCCGAGACGATTGCCGCGCCGATGTGGAAGCCGAGCGCAGGCAATAGCTAGGCGACCGTCAGTCCGAACGCCTCGGCCAGCAGCTCGTAGGAGCGCTTGCGCTTCTCGAAGTCGAAGCAGATCGTCACCACCATGATCTCGTCGACCTGGTAGTCGGCGGCGAGCCGCTCGAGCGCGGCGCGAACGGTCTTGGGCGATCCGACGACGCCGCGGCGGCGCATGCTGGCGAGCCAGCTCTGGCTGCGCGGATCCTTGGCCACTTCCAGCGCCTCCTCGACCGACGGCACTGGGCCGGGATTGCCGGTGGTGCGCAGTCGCATCGCCCAGACGTC
>JAUXST010000592.1 GCA_030679805.1 Reyranella sp.
GCGCATCTCGACCACCAGTGCCAGCATGGTCTCGCCGCCGTCCTTGGCCACCTTGCGGCCCACCAGGTCGCGCGCCTGGATGCCGTTGGTGCCCTCGTAGATCGGCAGGATGCGGGCATCGCGCAAATGCTGCGCGGCGCCCGTCTCCTCGATGAAGCCCATGCCGCCGTGGATCTGCACGCCTGTGGAGGTGATCTCGTTGCCGAGGTCGGTGAACCAGGCTTTTACGATCGGGATCAGCAGGTCGACCCGGTCCTGGGTCTTGCGGGCGGTCTCCTTGTCAGGATGCCTTAGGGCGCCGTCGATACCGGCCGCGGTGTAGTAGCCCAGTGCCCGCATCGCCTCGATCTGGGCGCGCATGGTCATCAGCATGCGGCGCACGTCGGCGTGATGAACGATCGACACCGATTCGGGCTTGGGGCTGCCGTCGTCCTTCGATTGTACGCGGGTACGGGCAAAAGCGGCCGCCTGCTGGTAGGCGCGCTCGGCGATCGCCAAGCCCTGGATGCCCACCGACAGGCGGGCGTTGTTCATCATGGTGAACATGTAGGACAGGCCGCGGCCTTCCTCGCCGACCAGGTAGCCGACGGCGCCACCGTCGTCGCCGAACGACATGACGCAGGTCGGGCTGGCATGAATGCCGAGCTTATGCTCAAGCGAGACGCAGCGCAGGTCGTTGCGCTTGCCGAGTCCATCGTCGGCGCCGGCCAGGAACTTGGGCACGATGAACAGCGAAATGCCGCGCACTCCAGCGGGCGCATTAGGCGTGCGCGCCAGCACGAGGTGCACGATGTTCTCGGCCATGTCGTGCTCGCCGTAGGTGATGAAGATCTTCTGGCCGGTGACGAGGTAGTGGTCGCCGTTCTTCACGGCACGGCTCTTGAGCTGGCCGAGGTCGGAGCCGGCTTGCGGCTCGGTCAGGTTCATGGTCCCGGTCCATTCACCCGAGATCATCTTCGGCAGGTAGGTCAATCGCTGCTCGGGAGATCCATGATGATGGATGGCGTCGATGGCGCCCTGGTTCAGCAGCAGCACCAACCCGAAGCCCATGTTGGCCGCTTGCCACATCTCTTGCACGGTGGTTGCAAGCAACCACGGCATGCCTTGACCGCCGAACTCCGGGTCGAAAGGCAGCGAGTTCCAGCCCCCGGCAACGAATTCCTTGTAGATCGCCGCGAAACCCGGAGCGGACCGGACGACGCCGTTTTCCAGCTTGGCGCCGACCTTGTCGCCGTCGCGATTGAGGGGGGCTAGGCCGTTGCCGGCGAGCTTGGCGGCTTCCTCCAGCACCGCGTCGACCGTGTCGTCGGTGGCATGTTCGTAACCCGGCAGCGTCGAAATGCGCGCCAAGCCGGCCACTTCGCGCAGCGCGAAACGCATGTCGGCGAGTGGGGCGGTATAGGTCATCTGTTTTCCTCCGGGCCGCAATATGCCGCGCCCAGTCGCTTTTGGCGACCGGCTCGGGTACCTTGGCGGCATCATGACCGATGCAGTTCAGCTTGCCCCAGTCCTTCTGGAAATAGTCGGCCCACGGGCCACCATCACCCTCAACGATCCTGCCAAGCACAACCGGCTCGATCCGGCCGGCCTCAGCGCGTTGCGCACGGCCATCGAGAAGGCCGATGCCGATCCCAACGTGCGCGTCACCGTGATCACGGGGGCAGGCGAGAAGACCTTTTGTTCGGGCTACGACCTCGGCTCTATTTCGGCCAGCGAGCGTCGCTCCCAGGCCACCAATGACGACAGCTTCGAGAAGGTCATGGATCGCCTCGAGGCGATGCGCATGCCGACGCTGTGCGCGCTGAACGGTGGGGTCTACGGCGGGGCGACTGACCTGGCGCTCGCCTGCGATTTTCGCCTGGGCGTGCGAGGCATGAAGTTCTTCATGCCGGCGGCCCGCTTCGGCCTGCACTACTATCCGGGTGGCCTGCGTCGCTACACCCAGAAGGTGAGCCCGAGCTTCGCCAAGCGCGCCTTTCTGCTGTCCGAGGATTTTTCCGACACGGAGCTGCTGGCCGTCGGCTACCTCGACTGGCTGGTCGACCGTGCCGAGTTCAAGGACAAGGTCGAGGAGAAGGCGACCAAGCTCGCATCGCTGGCGCCGCTGTCCATGGCGGGCATGAAGCGCGCCATCGAGCAGTTCGCCCAGGCTGCGCCGGATGTCCCGGCGATCCGACTGAGCGCCCAGGCGTGCGCCGGGTCGGAGGATCTGCGCGAGGGGCTGGCGGCCCTGCGCGAGCGCCGCACTCCTGCCTTCAAGGGCCGCTAAACTGGGTCGATCATGCAACGCCGCCTCGCCGCCATCGTTCATGCCGACCTTGCCGGGTTCACCCGGATGATGGAGGGCGCGGAGACGCGCACCTTCCGGCACCTGAAATCAGCCCAGATAGAGGTCTGGCGGCCGGCGATCGTGGCGTCGCAAGGCCGGCTGGTCGGAACGGCAGGCGACGCCATGCTGGCGGAGTTCGGCTCGGCTGTGACCGCCGTCGGAGTCGCCATCGATATCCAGGAACGCATGGCACGCTTCAACGAGGCCCTGGAGGAAGACCAGCGCATGATGTTCCGCATCGGCGTTCACCTGGGTGAGGTGATCGTCGACGCCGAGGACCAGAACATCTTCGGTGACGGCGTCAATCTCGCTGCCCGCATCCAGGCGCTGGCCGAGCCCGGCGGCATCGCGGTGTCGCGCGTCGTGCGCGACCTGGTGGAACTCAAGGTCGACTATGCCTTCGCCGACGGTGGTGAACAGCAGTTGAAGAACGTGAGCCGCGCCGTCCAGATTTTCCATGTACGCCACGCTCGTCAGATGCCGCCGGTCGGCACGACGACCCGGATGGTGCCGCAGATCACCTTGCGTTTCGAGGGACCGGATTCCGCGGGCCACAAGCACGCTTTCGACGTTGCCCTCGACAAGTTGATGAACCAGTCGCAGGGCCTGGTGATCGGCCGCTCGGCCGACCAAAGCGAACTCGTTGTGGCGCATGCCACCGTGTCGCGCCGGCACGCACGTCTCTGCCTCGCCGGTGAAGCCCTTCAGGTCGAGGACCTCGGTTCGACCAACGGCACGACGGTGAACGGCACGGCACTTCGTGCCGGCACGCCGGTGGCGCTTCATGCCGGCAACAAGCTCCGTATCGGCGACGTCGAACTGCTGATCAGGCAGGTCTAGGATATGCATCGGTCATGACCGATCCCGTGAAACCGCCTCCGGGCGAAGTGCCCGAGATCGATTATGTGGCGCTCCGTGCGGGTCAGACCATCGGCCGCTACGAGATCGTCTCCGTGCTCGGCCAGGGCGGTTTCGGCATTACCTACCGCGCGCGCGACATCCAGCTCGGCCGCGAGGTCGCGATCAAGGAATATCTACCCTCGGCATTGGCGGTGCGGCAGGACAGCGCCACCGTTCTGCCGCGCACGACCAAGATGGCCGACGATTTCGGCTGGGGACGCGATCGCTTCGTCACCGAAGGACGCACGCTGGCGACCCTGCATCGCGTACCGGCGATCGTGCACGTGTTCGACTTTCTCGAAGCCAACGGCACGGCCTATATCGTCATGGAGTTGCTGAGTGGCGAGACGCTCGAGGATCGACTGAAGCAGAAGGGCACGCTTACGCCCGACGAAGTCGACCGTATCCTGTGGCCGCTGCTCGATGGACTGGAGCAGGTCCACAGTTCCGGCTTCCTGCATCGCGACATCAAGCCCGCCAATATCCTTCTCAATGCCGCGGGCGATCCGACGCTGATCGACTTCGGCGCGGCGCGCGAGGCGATGGTCGGTCGGACGTCGGCCATGACGGCGATTTTCACACCGGGTTATGCCGCTGCCGAACAGATGACCTCGGCCAAGCAGGGGCCGTGGACCGACATCTACGGCCTTGCCGCCACGCTTTATCACGCAATCGCCGGCAAGACGCCGCCCAGCGCCTTCGACCGCATGCTGGACGATGGCTACGAGCCGCTCACCCGGCTAGTGCCCAAGGGGTTTGCGCCGGGCCTTCTGGCCGGCATCGATGCCGGGCTGGCAGTGGCTGCGCGCGACAGGCCCCAGTCGATTGCCGGCTGGCGGCCCATCCTCGGAATGACCGAGGCGCCGGCCGCCGATGCCACGGTGATGATGGCCAAGGCGCCGCCGCCGGTGGCCGGTCGCCATTCCGTCCTGACGCCGGACGCGACGCCCTCAACGTTCATGGCGGGGGGGCCGGCGCCAAAATCCCGTACCGGCCTCTGGATCGCCCTGGCGGTCGTTCTGGTCGCCGCCCTCGGCGGTGGCGGCTATTACGCGACGGCCATGCGGGGACCGGATCCCGAGATGGTCAAGGCCAAGGCGGCGGCCGAAGCGGCCGAGGAGGAGAAGCGCAAGTTCCAGGAGGAAGCGCAGAAGCTTCGCGCTGAAAAGGAAGCGGCGGACCAGCGCAAGGCCGCAGAGGA
>JAUXST010000599.1 GCA_030679805.1 Reyranella sp.
GATGTCCCTGCTGGTGACCGCGGCGGGCCTCACCTTCACGGCCAACCTGGCCGCGATCGCCCGCAACTTCGAGGTCGCCGGGGTGCCGGTGAGCCTGGTCGGCATCACCCTGCCGGCACTCACCTTCGCGCTTGCCCTCGACCGCATCACCAACGGCATCGCGCGGCCGCTTTGCGGTTGGATGTCGGATTATATCGGCCGCGAGATCACCATGATCATCGCCTTCACTCTGGGCGCGGTGAGCATCTTCGCCTTCAGCCGGTGGGGCAGCGATCCGGTGATGTTCGTGCTGCTGGCCGGCCTCGTGTTCTTCGCCTGGGGCGAAGTGGCCAGCCTCTTTCCCGCGACCTGCACCGACTATTTCGGCTCGGGCTACGCCACCACCAACGCCGGCATGCTGCACACGGCCAAGGGCGTGGCCGCCATGCTCGTGCCGCTGTCGGACCCGCTGGTGAAGGCGACCGGCAACTGGCAGACGGTGTTTGCCATCGCCGTCGGCATGAACGTGGCGGCGGCCGTGCTGGGTATTTTCGTCCTTCGTCCTCTGCGGGCCGCAAAGTTGCGCGCCGGATAGACACTGCTGGAGGTTGCCCCATGTCCACGATGACCTCGGATCCTGCCATCGGCGCTGTATTGAATGGCCTCCTGTCCAAACAGAGGGCCGCGCAATCGCGCGACGGCGCGCCGTCGGCCGCCGTCCGGATCGACCGGCTCAACCGCTGCATCGCCCTCCTGGTCGACTTCCGGAGCGAGATCGAGGCGGCTTTGGAGGCCGATTTCGGGGCGCGTTCCCGGCAGGCAACGGCCTTCACGGATGTCGCAGCCTCGATCGGTCCGCTAAAACATGCGCGCGACCATGTCGCGAAATGGATGCGGACCGAGCAGCGCGCCACCAGCCCGCGCATCCTATGGTTTCTCGGCGCCAGGGCCGAGATCCGTCACCAGCCCAAGGGCGTCGTCGGCGTCATCAGCCCCTGGAACTTTCCGGTGAACCTGACCTTTGCGCCGCTGGCCGGCGTGCTCGCCGCCGGCAACCGGGCGATGATCAAGCCCTCGGAGATGACTCCGGCAACCTCCGAACTCCTGAAGAAGATGTTCGCCAGTGCCTTCGACGAGGAGGAGATCGCTGTCGTCACCGGCGGTCCGGAAGTAGGACAGGCCTTCTCGAGCCTGGCGTTCGATCATCTGCTCTTCACCGGGGCGACCTCGATCGGGCGACACGTGATGCGGGCGGCGGCCGAAAATCTGGTGCCGGTCACGCTCGAATTGGGTGGCAAGAGTCCCGTGGTCATCGGCCGCTCCGCCGATCTCGCGGTCGCGGCGGCGCGGATCATGAACGGCAAGAC
>JAUXST010000601.1 GCA_030679805.1 Reyranella sp.
AGCCGCGAGGCCGGCGCCGGTCCGCAACGCTTTGCGACGAGAAATCATGGCAACCCCCTGTTACGTTTCCATCAGAGCTTAACGTAGGCCTTGAGGCCGATCAGCCTCTCAAGCACCAGAACCACCGAAAGTGCGAGCAAGATCGAGACCATCGAGGCGGCTGCGATGGCGCCGTCGAGGTCGAATTTCATGTAGTTGAACAGCACGACCGGCAGGGTCTCGCCCTTCGGGACGACCAGGAACAGCGACACCGGGAACTGGTCGAACGAGACGATGAAGGCGAAGACGCCGCCCGCGAATACGCCCGGGCGGATCAACGGCAGAGTGACCTCGAAGAAGACCCGGGCTGGGCTGGCGCCCAGCACCGCGGCCGCCTCCTCGATGCGGCGGTCGAAATTGTGCAACACCGCCAGGGTCGTGCGGATCACGTAAGGTACCGCCACCAGCGTATGGGCCAGGATCAGGCCCCATACTGGCCGCCCGATGCCCGACAGGAGGTAGGCCTGGAAGAGCGCCAGGCCGGTCAGGATGGCGGGCAGCATCAGCGGCGACATGAAGAACGCGGTGAGGAAGGCGCGGCCTGGAAGATTGCCGCGGGCCAGGGCCAGCGCACAGGCGCCGCCGATCAGGATCGAGAGCACCAGCACGACCGAGGCGACCCACAGCGACAGCCAGAGCGCATTCATGAATTCGGTGCCGGCGAAGAACTTCTCGAACCAGCGCAGGCTCACGCCCACCGGCGGGAAGGAGATATAGGGCGTCGGATTGAGTGCAAACACCAGCACGATGGCGATCGGCGCCAGCAGGAAGGCGAGCAGCAAGGCGTTCAGCGCAAGATAGGCCGCGTGGCCGGCATCGAACGGCCTCTTGTTGGCGACGACGCTCATCGGGACGCTCATGCCATCCCCTGCTCGCCCGACAGCCGTGCCAGGATGCGGTTGTAGGCGACGACGATGGCGAGCGACACCAGCAGCAGGATGACACCCAACGCGCCCGCGAAGTTCGGGTTGAAGCTGGTGCCGACCTGCTGGGCGATCAGCATGGGAAGCGTCAGCACGTTGGTGCCGCCCATCAAGGAGGGCGTAACGTAGGCGCTGATCGAGAGCGCGAAGACCAGCAGCGAGCCCGCCAGGATGCCGGGCAGGCTGAGCGGCAGAGTGACCTCGACGAAGGCGCGCATCCGGCCGGCGCCTAGGCTGCGCGCGGCCTGTTCCAACCGCTCGTCGATGCGGCCGATCACACCGGTGAGCGTCAGCACCATGAAGGGCACGTAGATATGGACCAGCGCCACCACAGTGCCGAACTCGTTGTACATCAGCGGCAGCGGCTTGTCGGTCAGGTCCCACTGGATCAGCAGCGTGTTGATGACGCCCTTGTCCTGCAGGATCGTCATCCAGGCAAAGGTGCGCACGACGATGCCAGTGAGCATGGGCGCGATCACCGCCATCAGCACCAGCGCGTGGCCCAGCCTCGACTGCATGCGCGCCATCCAGTGCGCCAACGGATAACCGATCAGCAGCGAAACGACCGTCGTCACCAGCCCGATGCGCAGGGTGGACCACAACGCTTCGTGGTAGATGCCCGCCGTATCGAAGATAAAACGCTCGTAGTGGCGCGTCGTGGCAAAGGCGTTCGGGTTGGTGACGGGATTGCCGGAGTAGAACGACATCATCGCCATCACGCCGAACGGCAGCACGAAGAACAGGACGAAGAGCAGCGCCGCGGGTGCCACCAGCCAGGCGATGGGCGACGGGCGTGCGCCAGCAATCATGTCGCCGCTGTCATGTCGATGCCGCGACGTCGCCCACGACACGCACGCGGACGCGCACCGAATTGCCGGGCAGGTAGGCGAGCGGCATGTCCTCGCTTTCGATCGTGTGCAGCGTCACGCGGTCGGCGCCGGCCGCGACCGCGCGATCGTTGGCGATGCCTTGTGCGGCGGCAATCGCCTCGACGCGGGTCATGTCCTTGAAAATCTGGTCGCATTCTCCCGACACTTGGGCGATGGCCGCGCCCACGGCGTTGGCGCAATCGCCGTGCTCGACATGGATCACCTGACTGACGCCCCCGAGGCTCTCCGGGATCAGGAAGGCACCGCCGCCAACGGCGATCAGTGGCACGTCGCCCGCCTCCGTCTTCATGCGGTCGATCGCTTCCTCGGCGAGCCGAGCGGACTCGGCAAAGACTTGTCTGCAGGTCGCGGCGTCGAGATGGGCGACCTTCTTCCTGTCGCCGAGCTGCAGGACGCCAGACGCCACCGCGATGTCGGTCGTCGTGAGTTGGCTGCCGCCGAAGGCGATGCCGTCGCTCAGCAGCCGGTAGCCGACGGAGAGTGGACCGACCGAGAGCGGCTCGAGGGTCACGTGGCTGCCGCCGCCGAGGCCGATCGACAGGAGGTCGGGCATGCGGAAGAGCGTGCGCACGCCGCCTACCTTCACGACGGAATTGGCCTCGCGCGGGAAACCTGTCTTGAGCTGGCCCACGTCGGTCGTCGTGCCGCCGACATCGATCACCATCGCGTCGCTCAGCCCCGAGAGATAGGCCGCCCCGCGCATGGAGTTCGTCGCCCCCGATGCGAAGCTATAGACCGGCAGGCGCCTCGCCTGGCCCGCTTCGGCCACCGTGCCGTCGTTCTGGGTGATGAACAGCGGCGCCGCGATGCCGGATTCGCGGATCGCCTGCTCGAAGGCGGCGATGGCGTCACGCGCCAGGTCGGCAAGTGCCGCGTTCAGCAGGCCGGCATTCTCGCGTTCCAGCAGGCCGATGCGGCCGAGATCCGAAGAACAGGTGATGGCGGCGTCGGACACCACGGCCGCGACCAATTCGGCGGCGCGCCGTTCGTGGCTGGGATCGAGCGGCGAGAAGATCGACGAAATGCCGACCGCGCGCAGGCCCGCCGCTTTCATCTCCTGGGCGGCTTTCGTGACCGCCGCCTCGTCGAGCGGCATGAACGGTCGCCCGTCATACTCGTGGCCGCCCTCGACCATCCACACGCCGCCGCGCACCAGGGACGCGAGATCCTCCGGCCAGTCGCAGAACGGCGGCAACGAGGCGGAGGCTGGCATGCCGAGGCGCAGCGCGGCAACCTTCGTGAGGTTGCGTCGCTGCACCACCGCATTGATGAAATGCGTGGTGCCGATCATCACGCCGTCGATGCGTTTGGGCTTGCCGTCGGCCCCCTTGAGCACCCCCGTCGCGGCGAGCTTACCGAGCGAGTCGAGAATGCCCGTGGTGACGTCCTGGCTGGTCGGCGCCTTGACGGCCCCGGTCACCTTGCCGTCTTCGATCACGACAGCATCCGTGTTGGTACCGCCGACGTCGATGCCGATCCGCCTCATGAAAACACACTCTTGAACTCGATGTCGTAGCCGAACGCCCGCGGGCCGACATGCTGCAGGCCCTTCGGCGAGAGGAAGACCGGCGGCGGCGGCAAGGCGATCACCGTGACCCTCTGACCGTAGCGGATGGTCTCGGTGCCGACCGCCTCGCCCGACACCGAGTCGAGCACGCGGATCAGGTCGGGCGACATGGCAATCGGCTGGCCGTCGAGCCACGCCACGATCCATTCGTTCTGGAAGTTGAGTTCCATCGCGGCGCCGCGATACTCGTCCATGCCGTCGAACCGGGTCCTGCCGCGCAAGAAACCTTCCGTGGCGCGCCGTTCGACGTCGACCACCTTGCCCTTGTAGAGCACCTTGCCCGGCTCGACCGAGAGGA
>JAUXST010000605.1 GCA_030679805.1 Reyranella sp.
GCCGCGGCACGTTGATGCCGAAGGCCCGGACCAGCGTCGGGTTCTCGGTGGCCGCGCGCAGATAGGCGCCGAGCCTGGTGCGCTCGATGCCGTACCAGGTGGCGAGGCAGATCACGAGGGCCGCCACCACGACGAAGCCGCGATAGGTCGGCAAAAACATGAAGCCGAGATTGGTGCCGCCCGGGATCGGGCTGGGATAGGGCGCGCCGGACGAACCCCACTTCCACTGGAACAGGCCCTCGATCACCAGCGCAAGACCGAAGGTGAGCAGGAAGCCGTAGAGATGGTCGAGATGGTAGATGCGTTTCAGCATCACCTTCTCCAGCACCACGCCGAACAGCCCGACGACCAGCGGCGCCAGCACCAGCGCCACCCAGAACGGGATGTCGAGGATGGTGAGCATCAGCCAGGCGGCGAAAGCGCCCATCATGTACTGCGCGCCGTGCGTGAAATTGATCTCGTTCAGCATGCCGAAGATCACGGCGAGGCCGAGGCTCAGCATGGCGTAGAAGGCACCGTTGATCAGGCCGAGCAGAAGCTGGCCGAACAGCGCCTGAGGAGGGATGCCTAAAAGTTCGAACATGGCTCCTAGACCCCCAAGTACGCTTGCAGCTTGCCGATGTTCTGCTGCACATCGGCCGAGGCGATCATGTCGACCACGCGGCCGTCCTCCATCACGTAGTGGCGATCGGCAACGGTGGCGGCGAAGTGGAAATTCTGCTCGACGAGCAGAATAGTGAAGCCGCGGCTCTTGAGCTGGCGGATGATCTCGCCGATGCGCTGGACGATGACGGGTGCCAGGCCCTCTGTCGGCTCGTCGAACAGCAGCAGGGTGGCGCCGGTGCGCAAAATGCGGCCGATCGCCAGCATCTGCTGCTCGCCTCCCGATAGCTTGGTACCCTGGCTGCGCTTCCGCTCCTCGAGGTTGGGAAAGAGCTGGTAGATCTCAGCGAGG
Organism: Reyranella sp.; assembly: GCA_030679805.1. Taxonomy (GTDB): domain Bacteria; phylum Pseudomonadota; class Alphaproteobacteria; order Reyranellales; family Reyranellaceae; genus Reyranella. Next base: position 956 of record JAUXST010000605.1, read on the forward strand.
CTCATGCCGCCCGGCTTCACGACCGGCGGCAGCAGCAGGTTCTCCTCGACGTTGAGGCTGGAGAAGATGCCGCGCTCCTCCGGGCAATAGGCGATGCCGAGTCTGGCAATCTCGTTGGACGGATGGCCGACGAGCTGGCGGCCCTCGAACGTCACCGAACCCGAACGCTTCTCGACGATGCCCATGACCGATTTCAAGGTCGTCGTCTTGCCGGCGCCGTTGCGGCCGAGCAGAGTCACGAGTTCGCCGTGACCGATCTCGAAGCCGACGCCATGGAGGATGTGCGACTCGCCGTACCAGGCCTGCAGGCCATCTACTTTGAGCAGGGGGACTTTCAGAAGCGTCTCAGCCATGACCGGTCCCGACATAGGCTTCGATGACTGCTGGCTCCTTCGACACGGTGGCATAGGGGCCCTCGGCCAGCACCTCGCCGCGTGCCAACACGGTGATGGTGTCGGAGAGGTCGGCAACGACCGACATGTTGTGCTCGACCATCAGCACGGTTCGATCCTTTGCGACGGCGCGGATCAGGGCCGCGATGCGTTTGATATCCTCCTGGCCGAGCCCGGCCATCGGCTCGTCGAGCAGCATCATCTCGGGCTCGAGGGCAAGCGTGGTGGCGATCTCGAGCGCCCGCTTGCGGCCGTAGGGCAGCTCGACCGCAGGCAGCTCGGCGAAAGCGCCGAGGCCCACCGACTCGACCAGTTCCAGGGCGCGCCGGTCGAGCCGGTCGAGCACCTTCTGGGAGCGCCAGAAATAGAAGGAATTGCCGAGCTTGCGCTGAAGTGCCACGCGCACATTCTCGCGGACCGAAAGATGGGGGAACACGGCGGAGATCTGGAACGACCTGACCAGTCCCATGCGGGCGATGGCCGCAGGCGAGCTGCCAGTGATCTCGCGGCCATTGAAATGGATGCGCCCGGCGGTCGGCGACAGGAAGTGCGTCAGGAGGTTGAAACAGGTGGTCTTGCCGGCGCCGTTGGGCCCGATCAAGGCATGGATCGTATGACGGCGAACGCGCAGATCCACGTTCTTTACCGCCACAAAGCCCTTGAATTCCTTTGTCAGCCCGTTCGCCTCAAGGATTGTTTCTTGTTCGGCCATCCGCCCCCCTTGCGGTGAAGCGAATTAATCGGAGCTTGGCGCGCCTGTCCAGCACTGGCGTCGGCCAAGCCCGACGGCTACATTTCCCGGATCGCAACGGGGAGCGTTGCTGGGAGGAATAGAGAGTGATGAAATTCGGAACAACTGTCCGCTACGCCGGCGCGGTCGCAGCCGCGGTCGGCCTGACTGCCGTGGGACTAGCGGCCATCGCGCAGGCCCAGACGCCCGCGCCATTCAGGATCGGCGTCACGGAGGGATTCTCCGGCGTCTATGCGGATCTCAATCTCGGCGAGGTCGAGGCCGTGCAGATGGCGGTCGATGATTTCGGCGGCAAGGTTCTTGGACGGCCGATCGAGGTCCTATGGGCCGACCACCAGACCAAGCCTGATGTCGGCGCCGCGATCGCGCGCAAGTGGTACGACGTCGATGGCGTGAAAATGATCACGGGCCTCGGTACCTCCTCGGTGGCGCTCGCAGTGCGGAAGATCTCCCAGGAAAAGGGAATGATCGACATCATCACCGGCGCCGCCTCGGCCGACCTCACCGGCCCGGCCTGCTCGCCGACCGGCGCGCACTGGGTCTACGACACCTATGCGCTTGCCAAGGTGACCGGCGGCGCCATCGTGAAGGGCGGCGGCGATTCGTGGTTCTTCCTCACGGCCGACTACGCCTTCGGCCATGCCCTCGAGCGCGATGTGACGGCGGTCGTGGTGGCCTCTGGCGGCAAGGTGGTGGGCGGCGTCTGGCATCCGCTCAGCACGCAGGACTTCTCCTCATTCCTGCTGCAGGCCCAGGGCTCCAAGGCGAAGATCATTGGCCTCGCCAATGCCGGCCAGGACACGATCAATTCGATCAAGCAGGCCAATGAATTCGGCATCGTCAAGGGCGGCCAGCGTCTGGCCGGCCTCCTCGTGTTCTCGACCGACGTC